>NZ_JANSIB010000021.1:0-28763 GCF_047461895.1 Synechococcus sp. R55.8
ATTCCGAAACTTAGCTGTCCTCTGGGGCCGCTAGGGATTGGGATAAAGCCCGCACTCTGCGCGTAGCGCGGGTGTCGGGTAGTTTACTCTCAAAATGCGATTGACAAACAACTGGCTGCTACAGCCTTGGTTTACGGACTTACCCTGGTTACTCGCAATGTCCGTGATTTTGCCGGGACAGGGGTACCTCTCATTAACCCATTTAGACCCTCATAACAAGCCGCGGTAGCGAATAAAGATCAAAACTGCCGCCCAGGATCCCAGCGCCACCTTGATGGCTACCAAAATGTTAAGAATCGGGATCCAACCGCCGCTAAACAGAGCTCCCAACTCCCCTCTAGGCAATTCCCAGCCGGCCAGAGCCATCACAGCCACCCCGATAAACGCCACCACCGACAGCTTCTCCCACATCGCAGCCCGCCACCGTTTGTAGATGGCCTCCATCCAGGCGGAAGAGGCGGTGATCGCCACCAAGCCAATGGCTGTCCCTCCTGCCACCCCAGCAGCAAAGCCCCCGCCCGGCGTCAGGTGCCCTCGAATGGCAAGCTCCACCGCGATCAAAGCCGAAATGGTGGCTCCCACTCGCGCCAACACAATCGAGGGAATATCGGTAAATTGAGCTACATTGGCTGTCGGCTGCTCATCCGCCAGCAGGTATTGGGCGCCCAAAATCGCCGTGGAAAACACCACCACTTCAAAGACCGTATCGTAGAGGCGGTTGCGCAGAATGAGACCCGTCACCGCGTTGGGCACACCGCTTTCGCTGGCCAGAATCTCCACTGCCTCGACTAAGGCCACGCCCGCTGTGGGATTGGGGGACACGGATCCCACCTCGCCCACAATGAGCTGTAGGGCTGCCAGCAGCACCGCTATCCCGTACACCCACTTCATGTCGCCATCACCTCAGCGGCCAGAGCTTGCTGCGCCAAAATGGCCTGCAGGCGGGGTACGCGTGTAACCAGGCGATACTCTGCTGCTTCTCCACCGGGCTCAAGGGCAATGGTGTGTACCTCTCGGCTGCGAAGAGCAGCCACCAACGCCTCCGAACTCCCATAGGCGGCCAACTCCAAGCGCATGTGATACCGCTGTAGCCCTTGGCGCATCTGCTGTAACAACTGCCGTGCTGCTGAGGTACTGGCCTCCAGCACAGGGCTGCCTTCAAGAACGCCCAGGCGCATACTCAGCGAAGAGCGCACCGCAATGGCGTAGAGGGTAATGGAAAGCATAGTGCCCACCAGCGCCTCGGTCAGAGCCACATCCGCCGCCCCAAACAGCGCATAGATCAGGGCGGCAATCGTCCCCAGGATCCCTCGCATTACCAAGGCGTGGTAGGGATTGGTCTGAGTCACCACCAAGCTTGCCGTCAGGGGCAGGAGTAACGCCATCACCAGCAACAGGGTCTCTTCCATCCTGCCCTCCTATAGGGACTTGCGCTGCGAGCAAAACGCCAGCACATAGCCCAGAATGGTATTCCAAATAGCCAGGGAGATCAGTGCCAACACCAACAGGGGCCATTCCCGTGGGATCCGCAACAGCAGCCCCAGCATGATGCTCATAGAGCCCAGGGTGTCCGACACCGAAAGGCCGTGCAGCTTAAATAAAATCGAGCGATCCCCAAGGAGCGGCGCCGTTCCCCACAACCAAAACAGCACACCAATCCCAAACAACAGATAGCTCAGACCTTCCACCCAGACTTCCATACCTACCCCCAGGGCCTTTCTAAAGCATTTCCAGCCGTTTCAGTACATGAGCCAAGAGCATTAAGGCCGCATTGCCCACCGACAAAATCAAAACCCCCACAATCCCGATCATCCAATCATCCCGCACCACCGACACCACCAAAATCAGGATGGCCGTCTTTGTGGCCAAGCTGGCAAAGGCGAGCATCGTCTGCCAAATATCTTCCTTCAGCCAAGCGGCATACAGGGGCAAGCACAGCGTTAGGGTCAGGAGAAACAGCAGTAGGTTCACACGTCCTCCCGCGGCTTGAGCATATGGACTTCATAAGTGCCTTGGGCATTGCAATTGAGCACGATGGTTTTGGGCGTGAAGGTAATTAAAAAGATATCCAGAAACACCAGCCCTGCTGAACGGTTGGGCAGGGTTTGTTTGTATACAACTTCCTCAACAGTGTGGGGCTTGAGGATCATCTCGAAGGCTTCCCAGTAGGCTCTTGGGATGGCGAGAAGAATTTCCTGGAGCACTCGCCCCCAATCCCGCCATTGCACCGGTGCGGAAGCCTGGCGCGGCAGCAGCAACGTTGCCGCCACCCCGATGGCCACATTGTCCCAGCTCAGATTGCCCGTCAGCAGAAACCAAATCAAGAGGCGCAGGCCGATCTCCAATAGACCCAACTCAGGGTAGCGTCCCATAGTTCCCCACAGCTAACAGAGCCCAAACCAGCACCAACACTATGCTCAAGCCGCCCACCACTGCTTCCAGCCCTTCGTTCACCGACCCTCCCTTCAAAGGGATCCGCTCCCAAAACCAGCCTAGGGGGATCCCAACGCCCAAACTGAGGAGCGCCTTGAGAAGATTGTCAGCGCCATAGGCCGCCGGTAGCCAGCCCCAGAGCAAGCCCCCACCCCAAAGCACCAGTGCCACTTTATCTTGCCAAGGAGTTGCAGAGGTGGTTGCCCCCTTCATTGGAGAAACAGGTGCCCGCAGCACTCGCACGCCTAAACAAGTGGTGCCGACGGTAACCCCCACCAGCAGCCACTCGTGCCAGGGATCCAGAGCAGACAAGCTGAGGGCCTTGGCCGCATACCCCAAACTGCCGGGTACCCCTGCCAGGGAAGCCGTCCCCAAGAGCAGCATCGGCCAACGCCAGGGATGGGTCACGCTTGTTCCAACAAACAGCAAGGGCTTTGCCAACCCATGGGCAAGACCGTACAAACCTGCCCATTGAGGGGCAGCAATCACAAATCCCATCTGCGATACCGAGCTCCAGGCGAGAAGGTGCTGGGGCGTGCTCCCCATCAAGGCCAGTAGGATCCCGAAAACGGCTGAACCAGCGCTCAAGTAGGGCAACCCCTGGGCCAAGACCGGCGAAGCCTCGCTGCAGCGCACCAAAGCCATGGCTCCTGCTTTGGTCGTAAAACCGCTGAGCACCGCCGCGATAACGGGATCCGCGGTAACGTAGGTGAGGGGCAGCCACAGGCCGGCAACGAAGATCGCCCCCTTGGCCAAAAGACCCACAGCAATCAGCGCCAAGGCCGTGGGGTCGGCCATAACCAAACTGCTCATCGCCAGGGATCCCGTGCGCACATAGACCAGGATTGCGCCCATCAGGTAGAAGAGCATGGCCACATTGCTCATGAAAAGGTAGCGCAGCCCCACCCAGAGCTGGCGATCGCGGTGCGGAGCATTTTCTTCCACTGTGGGTTGGCCCTCAGCCCGCCGCCCATAGGTCAGCAGCAAAAACACGCCGATGCTGAGCACCTCCAGGGAAACGTAGACGCTGATCAGGTCGGCACTGATGATGACGGCGTTGGCGCTACCGTGCACGATCAGTAGCTGCATGGCCAGAAAGCGGCTGCCCGCAAAGCGTCTATCCAAATACAGCGCCACCCCCAGCGTGACCAGGCCGTGAGCCAAGAGCATCGCTGCTCCATTGGCATCGATCCGCAGCGTCACCCCGAAGTGATCCAAAAGCTGCAGCTCCAAGGGCGCAGCGGTTGTGCCGGGCAAGCCCCCCTGCTGCACCGCATAGACCACCGTCAGCGCGGCCATCCCCACCAGGCTGGGACGGGTCAGGGCTGGCATCAAGTAGGTTGTGAAGGCCAGTAGAAAGGGCAATGCCACCCACACCAGCGTCAGCTCAGTCATCGGTAAAAGTGCTCTGCGCCCCTGACGCGACTGCCTGTTCGATGCTCTCGACTTCGAGGGTGGGATGATTGCGGGACAGCTTCATCACCCCCACCAACATCAAGGCTTGTACCGATAGGCCAATGACGATGGCCGTGAGGATGATCCCCTGAGGCACCGGGTCGGCATAGTCCAGCTCGCGCCAGGGTTTGTAGATGGGGGTGAACACACCGCTCCGGGCTGCCCAGATCACGAAGAAGGCGATGACCCCGGTGCTCATAACATCCATAGACAGGATCTTCATAATGAGGTTGCGCTTGACCACGACTCCCCAGAAGCCAAGGAAGATCGTGAGGATGACGGCGGCACTTAACATGGACACCTCGCTTGCTGCGCTCGAGCTATCTGGTCGCTCAGTCGTTCTAAGGCTACGCCCGCTACGTGACCAGTATCCAGCTTCCGCAGCCGCGGCAGCCAGATAGCCTGTGGCCGGCTGCAACGCTGCCGGGATCCCCATCTCCCCAACAAGGCCGGGATCCCGAAGTAGAAAGAGTTGCAGACTCCGAATAAGCAACTTGACCCGACTTCTTGCCAGCTCTGGGGCTTGGTGGGATCCTGGTCATACACTTCTCATGCCAAGGTCGGAATTGATGGCCGCTGTCCGCAGTTTAAGTTGTTTTTAATGGCCTTGGCGGAACCGACTTCTGGATGCTGAAGAAAGGTGTTGGAGAAGGGGGTTTAAAAGCCGTGATGCTGCCGGTGGCGGAAGCAGAAGCCCTGATTTTGCAGGCGGCTCAGCCGCTGGGCCCAGAGTGGGTGGAGCTGGGATCCGCCCAAGGCCGCGTTCTCAGCCAAACTGTGTATAGCCCCCAGGATTTTCCGGCCCATCCCACCTCCAGTATGGATGGCTATGCCGTGCGCCATGAAGATGTGCAAGCGGGGATCCCTTGTGAGCTGCAGGTGATCGAGACTCTCCCCGCCGGAAAGGCACCCACCCGAGAGCTCCAGCCTGGACAAGCGGTGCGTCTCTACACCGGCTCCCTCTTGCCCAGCGGTGCGGACACCGTGGTGATGCAGGAATACACGCAGCAACCTTCGCCAGGAACCGTTCGCCTCTTGCAGCGTCCGCAGCGGGGCCAATTTGTCCGGCCTCAGGGAGACTTTGCCCGCCAGGGGGATCCCCTCCTGCCGGCAGGGCAGGCTTTGGGCGGAGCGGAGCTGGCCGTTTTGGCCGCCATCCGACAGGCGATGGTGCCGGTGTTTCGTCAGCCCCGGGTAGCCCTGTTCTCGACAGGGGATGAGTTGGTGCCCATCCAGCAGGTGCCGGGGCCGGGGCAGGTCGTGGATTCCAACCAGTACGGCTTAGCGGCTCTGGTCAAGGCAGCGGGTGGGATCCCGATCCAGTTGGGCATCGTGCCGGATCGGCTCCAGGTGTTGCGGCAGGTCGTCCAGCAGGCCCTGGCCTCCGCCGATGGGGTGATCTCTTCCGGAGGGGTATCGGTGGGGGATTTTGACCTGGTGGAAAAGGTGCTGGAGGAGTTGGGAGGCGAGATTTTCATCCGCAGCGTGGCCATCAAGCCGGGCAAACCCCTGACGGTGGCTCGTTTTCCCAATCCCCACGGCCCCCCCAAGCTCTACTTTGGCCTGCCGGGCAACCCTGCCTCTGCCCTGGTGACCTTCTGGCGCTTTTTGCACCCGGCCCTGCGAAAAATGGGCGGATCCCTGCCCCCCTACTGGCAGATCCTCTCCGCCTTCAGCCCGGTGGATCTGCATGCCGACGGTCAGCGGGAACACTATCTCTGGGGACGGCTGCAGGTCAGGCCTGAGGGGATCCAATTTCAGCCCGCCGCCAACCTCAATTCCGGCAATCTCATCAGTCTGGCCGGCTGTAATGCCTTGGCTGTGCTGCCAGTAGGGACAACCCAGATCCCTGCCGGTTCGCCCGTTCAGGTGCTGCAACTGCCCTGAAGATCCCTAGCCCTCCTCTCGCTGCTGCTGGAATAGCCGCCATAGTCAATCCAAATAACAATGAGACGCTAGCCAGTACAACAGTTCCGTCTGCAACAGCGGACCGCAGGCCTTATCACTTCATCCACAGAAGTTCCTCTATCAGCATGCATCCTTGCCCTCTTGAGAGCACTAAAGTCACCCTCAATCTCATTCAAGTCTGGCGAGGGCCTCAGCAAAAAACCACCTCCTGCCCTGCCGCTTTCATCAAATCCTTTATCCTTCCCTTCCGTTCGCCGAGTAGGCCCTAGGCCTTTGAATCGGCCCATTGCCCAGAGTCAATACAGATGTCCTCTCCAAACTCGGCATTTAGTGTCCCTCAAATTCTTCCGCATTCGAGCTACTTGAAAAAGCGTCGGGGCTATCAAACCCCCTCTCTCCTTCCTCCTACCGGCTACTCAGCTCTCTCTCTTCCCATAAACTTTCTCCCCTCTCTTTGGCCAAGCATAAAACAGGTGCGTATCTCCCCAAACCCTGTCTCGTCATTCTCTCATCATTCGCGTCAGCGGTGCAGAGCCCATTGTAAGCTAAACTCTCACTTCCATACTTCTGAACCAACTCCCTCAAGACCCTAGAGTCGTTGATTCTCTCTTGGATTCTCTCTTGCCAATCCCGCTCTCGGTGCCTTAACTCTTTTTTTTCGCGTTGTTTTCATCTTCCTAAGAGCATAGTAAATAGCGCTGGGATGGACGCCAAACCTCTGGGCTCTATCCTTCAGTCGAGCTTCTGGGTACTGTTCTACGTCTTGCTGCAGAGCGACCAAGTCTATCTTTCGCTTCCGAGTCTTGACTTTTGTCGGCCTCAGGTCTTCTCGGTTCAGCCAGCGATAAACCGTTGCACGACTGACTTTGTACATCTGTGCAGCTGCAGTGGGGCTGCCCCCTTCCTGGACATACCCTACGACTCTCTCTCTCAGGTCTAAGCTATAGGTCATGAAGCTTCCTCCTGAGGTCTACCCCCACGTCATCTTGCCTTTAACACCGTCTCATTGTCAACTGAATTGACTACAACTACACAGACCTGCTTTGTGGTCATTTCAAATGGCACCTGTCTTGCCTTTTGTCTGCCGTCGTCGAGAGAGGGGGCAGCGGCACAGAGGACTAGGAAGGAGGGGGGAGACCGTCTCGAACAGACCTAGAGTAGGCCTGCTGCACCGCCTGGTAGCGCCGTTTGAACTCCTGCTGCTGCACCTTGTGATCCACAATGGGATCCGGATAGCCACAACTTCGCCGTTCCCGCAAAGCCCAGGCTCCCTTGGGGTCATCTCCCACCCACAGCAGAGCCGGCGTATCCAGCCGTGCCAGCTCCGGCAGATAGCGACGGATGTACTCTCCTTCCGGGTCATAGCGGGCTGCTTGCGTGGCCGGGTTGAAGATGCGCAGGGGCTTGGGATCCGTGCCCACACTGGCGCTCCACTGCCAACCGCCGTTATTGGCCGCCAGATCCCCATCCACCAGCTTTTGCATAAAGTAGCGTTCTCCCCAGCGCCAATCGATAAGCAGATCCTTGGTCAGGAAGCTGGCCACAATCATGCGGCAGCGGTTGTGCATCCAGCCAGTTTCGTTCAGTTGGCGCATGGCCGCATCCACGATGGGGTAGCCCGTCTGACCGGTGCACCAGGCCTGAAACCAGTCCTGCCGATTGTCCCACTCCAGGGCGTCGAAGGCTCGTCGATAGGCTCCGGTTTCCACGTGGGGCCAGTGGGCCAAGACATGCTTGTAAAACTCTCGCCAGCACAGCTCCTGCCGCCAAGTTTGCAAGCTGCTTTCGGCCTCTTGGCTGCGCACCTCGGCTTCCACCTCCCGCGTGGCTTGCCACACCTGGCGAATGCCGATCGTTCCCCAGCACAAGTGGGGGCTCAGTAGAGAAGTGCCCGGCTCAGCCGGGAAGTTGCGGGCTCGCTCGTAGTCCAAAATGCGCAAACCCTGACAAAAGTCTTCCAAAAGGGCTTGAGCCGCTGCTTCCCCCGCTGCTGGGATCCGCTGGTCGCAGACAAAGCCCAAATCTGCCAAAGTCGGTAGAGGCTGCGCTTTTAGTCCCGATACCGGCTGCAGACCCTCGGGGGTTGGGTAGGGATCCCGCTTGGGCAAGCTCGCCCACCTGCGCCAGAAGGGAGTGAAGACCGAATAGGGCTCCCCCGCCTGGGTCAACACTTCCCCCGGCCCATGCAGCAGCATATCTTGGTAAGAGAAGGACTGGATCCCGGCTGCGGCCAAACTGGCCTGCACTCGACTCTCTTGCTGTAGGGCGAACGGCTCCCCATCGGCATTCCAAAATACGGCCTTGGCTCCCAGGTCAATGGCCAAGCATCGCAACTCCACCAGGGGATCCCCCAGCCGCCAGATCAGCGGGATCCCCATCTGGGCGTAGCGCTCTTGGAGCTCTTGCAGAGCCTGAAGCAAAAAGGCCACCCTAGCTGGGGCCATGTCCGACCGTCTCAGCATCTGCGGGTCGAAAATGAAGACAGGCACCACCTGAGCGCTGCGCTGGGCTGCCTCATGAAGAGCTGTGTTGTCCCCTAACCGCAGATCGCGACGATGCCAAAGCAAAACGGGGGAAGTCATAGGCTGCCAAGCAATGGGATCCCATCTTGGCTGGTTGCCACCGCCTCTTTCAACTCACCCCCCCCAAGGCTGGGAGCCGGGGCGGCCAGAAGCTACATTCTAAAGAACCTTGAAGAACCCTATCAAAGCTCTAGACTGTCGAACACCCGACTGGGACAATAGCGGCAGCGCTCATCCGGCTTTTGCTGGCCATCGCTGTATCCCATCGCGTAAGCTGTATCCCCCAACATCACCACCAGCTGAGTCAGCTTCAGCGAGAGCAACGGGTCAAGCGGCTCCGTCACATTCAGCATGAACTGCTCAATGGAGCGCCGCAGCGCCTCTGGCGTCTTGATCATCACGTCTCCATCCATCCATCGATGGCTTTAGGTATTCATACTCAAGGCAAGATGGACATGGACTCAGGATAAAGGTGGAAGGAAGAGATGCTCGTAGCATTGGCTACTGTTCTTGGGATCGAGCCGGCAAGGGCTGAGCTCCACACCAGCCAGAGCAGGCTTGCGGATGATGTTAGCCTAGGTATCCAAAAATGGCGACAGCGCGACGGGTGGCACGGGTAGCAGAGCTGATCAAACGAGAGGTCAGCCAAATCCTGCTCTCGGAGATCAAAGATGACCGGGTTGGGGCAGGGATGGTCAGCATTGTGGATGTCGAGGTTTCCAATGACCTGCAAAACGCCCGCATCTTCGTCAGCATTTATGGGGATGAGACAGCTCAACACCGAGCTATGGAAGGGCTAGCAGCGGCCACACCCTTTGTGCGGCGGGAAATCGGCCAGCGCCTCAGCCTGCGACGGGTGCCAACGGTGGTGTTTTTGCAGGATCGCTCTTTGGAGCGGGGATCCCGCGTTTTGGCCCTGCTCAACCAACTGAGACAGACCTCTGAGGCCCAGGAACCGGAGGGATCCCAAGCTGGGGTTGAGGACACCGCCGAGGGCGAAGAAAACGAATCGAGCGGCGAATAGTTGCACCATTTCGAGGGATCCGCGCTGGAGCTCAGCCTGCTTTGCACGAGAGAGCAAAGGATCTGCCTTGATGGCCACTAGATAGAGGGGCCTTTGCTTTGCAGCAATGCGGACAACATGAAAGAAAGATTTTTTACCGTTCGTGTCGCGTAAGCGGGCCCTGAAGTTTTTGGATTTGTTAGGCTTAAGGGAGCTATACAGCCCTTCCCCCGATCGTCTATCCGTACAGGACTCCATGTCTGCGGCACACTTGCGCAAACCAGAGCGCTCTGCTCCAAAGGGCAGCGGCGTTGTTGTGGTCAACCTGCGAAAGGGCTGTAAGGTTGCTGTCCATGCCTTTCCTGCCTTTTCATGGATGTTCAAAGCCCACTGCAACCGGATCCCTCTCTAGGGGGTGCTACTCCACTCCAAGCTCTGCAGGCCCTAAACCAGAGTGTTGCCGAAGCTTTGGTTTCCTGCTTGAAAGGGCAACCCCAACAGGCCACTCAGCACCTTTTGCTGGCTCTGCCGCAGCTCATGGCGGCTCTGGGGGCCTTGAGGCAAAAATCTTCCCTTCGCGTGAGCGGGCCGGAGGCCTTGGCCGAGCCTGCAGGCTGCCCTTCAGAAGCCAAGCCCAAGCGCATCATGCACATCGAAGGCAATCGCGTGGAAGTGTGGGTGGATAACCAAATTCGCAGCAGTTGGAGCATTTGGTCGGTGGGAGATCTCAAGGAAGTCTGTCGGCTGGCAGAAGAGTTCGACTGTGGCCTCAGCTATTCTCTAGGAGGAAACTCAGAGTCTCAGTCGGAAATGCTGCTGTTGCCCTCCAATTCTGCTGGTGTGTCCGACCGACTCTCCAACCCCGTTCGCGCAAGCGGGCCGGAGGCCCCAGGCTCTGCCGCCTAGCACCCCCAGCTTCGGTTGCTGCTTTTGCTGTTCAAATCCCCATGGCAGAACCCCAACGGCTACAGAAGCTCTTGGCTCAGCAGGGATTGGCCTCGCGTCGCCAGGTGGAAGCCTGGATCCTGGCCGGGCGCGTTCGGGTCAATGGGAAGGTGGTCACTGAGCTGGGCTCCAAAGCCGACCCAGAGCGGGATTGCATCGAGGTGAATGGGCAAGTGATCCCTTTGGCCAAGGATCCGGCGCGCTATGTTTTGCTCCTGCACAAGCCAGTGGGGGTTTTGTCAACCTGTGCAGATCCTTGGGGACGCAAGACGGTGCTGGATCTGCTCCCCCCATCTTGGAAACGGCAAACCCGCCTCTACCCGGTGGGCCGGCTGGATGCGGACAGCAGTGGCGCTTTGCTGCTCACCAATGATGGCGACTTGACCTTGAAGCTGACCCATCCGCGCTATCATCTGCCCAAAACCTACCGGGTACAGGTACAAGGGCATCCGAGTCAGGCCACTCTGCAACATTGGCGAGACGGAGTAGACTTAGAGGGATACACCACTCTGCCGGCGGAGGTGGAGTTTTGTCCTGCCCCGGATTTCCGGCAAAGGGAGCATCCCAATTGCTCCTGGCTGAGGGTGGTGTTGTTTGAGGGACGCAACCGGCAAATTCGGCGGGTGGCGGAGCGTCTTGGGCATCCGGTGCTCAGCTTACATCGGGAAGCCATTGGCCCACTGGGCTTGGGCAACCTGAAAGCAGGCCAGTTCCGCCAGTTGGATCCCCATGAGCTCCAAGCTTTACTGGCCCCTCTCACCGGGCACAGCAGCTCATCCTCGCTCGGGAAGCGCCCTCTAAGGCCTCCGGCCCGCTCACGCGATTAGCTCGTCAGAGCCTCTAACTGAGTGCAAACTCTCACAGTAGCCTCCTTTCTTCCGCAGGTGGCCAAATGATGCAAGAGCCAGCACACTCTTTAGAAGCCCTGGGATCCCTGTTGCGGCAAACACGGGAGGCACGGGGACTGACGTTGACAGAAGTAGCTAACGATACCTTCATTCGCTGCCAATATCTGCAGGCGCTGGAGGAAGCTGACTTGAGCCGGTTACCGGAGCCGGTGTATGTGCAAGGGTTTCTCAAGCGCTATGCCGACTATTTGGGGTTGGATGGCGAAACCCTCTCTCGGCGTGCCTCTCCGCTTTTATCGGCCAAAACCCCCCGCGCGCCAGCTCCTCTTGCCGTTGTCGGCCAGCAACCTGCCTTTGCCCTGCGTCCTCTCCACCTTTGGGCCGCTTATGTGGTGCTGATTGTGCTGACGGTGGGGGGATTGTCGGCTCTTTTGGAAGGCACAGGCAATCCCTTTGGGCGTTGGCTGGTGAGCCTGTCAACGGTCAGTCGGGAGGGATCCGGCCAGCAACCGCCTGCTGCCAACTCCCCGGATCCCACTCTGTCGGCAGCTCAGCCCACGGCCCGCCAACTGTTTCCCACCCTCGACCAATGGACGCGCATTCAGGGCGTCTTCCCCGAGGTCTTGGAAGCTCACTCAGGGGGGGCGGGGCGCAAGCCGGTGCGTCTGGATATTCGCGTTGTGGAGCGCCCTTCCTGGTTGCGGGTCATCGCCGATGGGCAAACGGTTTTTGAGGCCACCTTACAGCCAGGGGCCGAGTTGAATTGGGAAGCGGAGCAGTCAATCGTGTTGCGTACCGGCAATGCGGGCGGTGTGTTGGTGACCTTTAACGACCGGGAGCTTGGAGTGATGGGCCGATTTGGGGAAGTGAAAGAGCTGATGTTCGAGCCGGGGTTGGATATTCAGTCGCTGCAGTAGGAACCCAGCCAAATGATCATCCCGTTGCGCTTGGCGTTATCGGCGGCAGAGTAGGAGCAATCTCCCACCCTTGGGAGCCAAGCTGCTGCAGCAGGTGCCGGACTTTGTCTATGTCTTTATCGCCGGGGTGGCGTTCCACACCACTGGAGAGGTCGATGCCGCTTGGCTGCAGGTGGCTGAGTGCCTGCAGAACATTGTCCGGGTTCAGACCACCGGCCAGTAGCCAAGGCAAGGGCAGGGAGCGGTGGGCAAGTTCTGGCCAATTCAGGGTTCGCCCCGTTCCCCCCGCCTGTTGGGGGTGATAGGCATCCAAAAGCAGCACCTCCACACAGTCTCGGTAGAGATGGGCTACTTCCAGATCCGCCGGCTGGCGAATGCGCAGGGCTTTGATGCGGCGGATCCCGGGAAGCCATTTCCCCAATTGCTGACAATCCTGCGGGGATTCTTGGCCATGCAACTGGACAGCCGTGAGGCCCACCGTTTCCACCCAGGCGGCGATGGCGCGGGGATCCTGATCCAGAAAGACCCCTACTTTTTCCACGTGGTCGGGCAGGGATCCCACCCAACGGGCCATTTCCGAGAGGGGCAAATAGCGGGGGGTATTGGGCACCGCGATGAACCCAAGGGCACTCACCCCCAGCGCGGCGATGGCCTCCGCCTGATCCTGACGGGTGATGCCGCAGATTTTGACAAACAACCGGCCCATTGGGAGCACCACCAAAACAATTGGCTGCTGGTTCTTGGATGGTTCTGAGAGCGCTGATACATCTACTTTTGTTCAGGGCGCATTTGCAGAGGATCCGGCTGTTCCGGGTGAAGCTTGTTGATCCGGCGCACCATTTGCCATAGCCGTCCAAAGTTGCGCTGGTTGAAGTGCATCACCAGCCGTGGCAGATGGGCAATATCTTCCTCGGCTTCCTCCGGCAAGGCCCCAGTTTGCTCGATCCGGCCCGAATCGAGAATATCGGCAAACTCTTCGTTTAAGATGTCTAGGGCTTCCGGTGAGAGTCTGGTGTTCAAGCGCAAAACCAGGAGCTCCCGCACGTAGCGATTGCTGTGAAAGACGCGATAAAAATCGACAATCTGCTGGCAGGCATCTTCCACGTCGTCGGTTAGGGTGTAGAGGAAGAGATCTTCTGGGCTGATCAAGCCGCGACCAAGCAGGTGCTCCCGCACGTATTCGTCCCATTCTTTCCAGTAGCAGCCACCTGTTCTGTCTACCAGCACCAAGGGCATGAGCTTGGTTTTGCCGGTTTGCATCAGGGTTAGGCATTCAAAGGCTTCATCCTGAGTGCCGAAACCGCCGGGAAAAAGCACCAGCGCGTCGGTTTCTTTAACAAAAAAGAGCTTGCGCGAAAAGAAATACTTGAAGTTGATGACCCGATCGCTGGCAGCAATAACGGGATTGGCCATTTGCTCAAAGGGAAGCTGGATATTGAGCCCAAAAGAGTTTTCCAGCCCTGCCCCTCGGTTGCCGGCTTCCATAATGCCGCCGCCGCCCCCCGTCATGACCATGAATCCCCGTTGACTGATGCAGTAGGCGAACAACTGGGCCTGGCGATATTCGGGACTTTCTGGCCCCAGTCGTGCCGACCCGAAAACGGTGATCTTGCGTTGGTGGGCATAGTTTTGGAAGGCGGCAAACCCCTGCTCCAGATCCTCAAGAGTGGCCGCCAAGATCTTGGCATCCAAACGGCTCAGCTCTAGGGATCCCATGCGCTGCAGCGACTGCACAATACGCAGCCAGGCCGTCCGGTTGGGATGATACTCCAACTGCTTTAGGCGGGTCTCAGCGTTGGAAAAAACTTCTTGCAGAAGGGAAGAAACGGAATCGGTCAAGCTGGGATCCTAAAGTTCTCTGGAATTACTTTAATCAGTTCTCGGCACAAAATGGTAGCTGGGTTCTAATCCAGAACCCAAAAGTTACATTCTGAAACACCCAAGGCATAGCCCTCAGGCTTCGGCAGGTGTGTCGAAGTGCTTTTCCAAAATCGTGGTCAGAGTTGCCTTGGGTACGGCGCCAACCACCACATCCACTTTCTGGCCGCCCTTGAACAACATCAGGGTGGGAATGCTGCGAATACCGTACTGGCTGGCAGTTTGAGGGTTCTCGTCGGTGTTGATTTTTACAACCTTAACTTTGCCAACATACTGCTCAGCTATCTCCTGAACCACAGGAGCCACCATCCGACAGGGGCCACACCAAGGTGCCCAAAAATCAACCAGAACTGGAATATCGCTGCGCAGCACCTCTGCCTCAAAGGTGGCATCAGCGATATCTATTGCTGCAGACATGCCTGGATAACTCCTGAAACAACACCTGTCACGGTCTCTGATCTTAGCACAGCCCCCAGGCTGCTGGTGACCTCAGCCTGTTCCATTGCTACTACACGGAGCGTTCGCCAAAGGAACTGTCCCTTGGGATCCCGGCCTGAGACCTTCGCTCAGCCAACCGCAGCGCTAGGCAGTTTGGGGACGGCACCGAAAGCATCTGAGCCGTGCTGAAGCAGGCTTCTACGGCATCCATCAAAAGATTTGTCTTGGCAAGGTTCCCGGGATAGTTGAGTGCGTCATGACCAGGCTGCTCCTATCCTATATGATCACTTTGATTCAAACTAGGACACTGCACCCACACCTAAAACCTTGGTCGCGTCAGCGTTGCGGAGCAATAATGCAAAGGGCTAGAAAGCTTTTCTCAGTAGCCTAGGCGTCTCACCCTAACCTGAAACGACTGTAGTCATTTTAACGAGGAATGAAACTGTTCCATTGGAAGAGGGGTTGAGGATAGTTGTGGAAGCGACGCGGAGTAGTTGGGAAGTGTCTCAGCCTAACTTGAAATGACCATGATCAAGGCATAAACCTTTGTCTAGGTGGTCATGTATGGAACTCCCTTTGAATAAAAGCCAATCTATACCAACCGATCTGGCCAGCTTGGCCTTGGCGAGCCGGGATCCCTCAGACGGCCTTCAGACAAACACCATCGGCTTATGACGGATTTTCTCGAAAGCAGCCGCATCAAAACGGTAGAGGGTTGCCGGTCTGCCTGTGCCTTGGGTGCTTTTCTGGCCGGTATCTTGCAAGATACCCAGTTTCAGTAGGCGGGCGCGAAAATTGGAGTAGTCGGAGAACCCCTCGCCCAAAACGGTGCCGTAGAGCTGATAGACCTCCCCTAGCGTGAAGGTGGCGGGCAAAATGTCAAAGGCAATCGGGCTGTACTCCAACTTGGCGCAGAGGCGACGGCGGGCATAGCGGCAAATCTCTTCGTGGTCAAAGGCTAAAGAGGGAATTTGGTCGGCGGGATACCAGGCAATGCCCTCCACTCCGTCTGCCAGCAATTCAGCATCCTGGAACCGCACCAGGGCAAAGTAGCTGACCGACAGGTAGCGCACTCCATAGCCATCCTCGGCCTCGCGGGGATCCCGCTCCGGCCCCCCGAAGGTGTAGAGCTGCTCCAGATAGAGGTTTTTAACACGAATTTTCTCCGCCAAGATGCGGTAGGCCGCTGCTTCTAGGGATTCTGAGCGCCGCACCAGTGTTCCTGGCAGGGCCCAGCAACCGCGGAAGGGATCCTCCCGCCGCCGCACCAGCAGCACCAGGAGGCGATTCTGCTCAGTGTCGATGGAGAAAATGACCGCATCCACGCCCACCCGGAACTCCGCCAAGGCGATCCGGTTCTCCGATGGGCCTGCCACGATGCGGGATCCCTGCATAGCTTGGCACTGAATCCTCCACCAACAGCCTACCCAGTTTGTCCCTCCAGAGGGAGCTACCAGCCTGGACCACCGTCTTGCCAGTCTAAGCCCTATCTGGGGCGAAGGCTTTCGTGTCGCGGGGAAGATGGGTTGCTAAAGGTGTGCAAAAGAACCCCGACTCAGGCAACACTTTTACTTTTTGCGCGATTTGGCTCTTTTTCAGCCACGGAGGACCCCTCAGCGAGGGGGAACAGCCGACCTTGCCCAACAGCAATGTGAACCCGCGCGCCCACAGGCAGGGCTTCCCGGGCTAGGGCGTGCAATTCTTTGCCGGCTGCTGTGATCAGGCAATAGCGGTACTCTCGCCCCAAAAACTGTCGATCCCGAATGACAATGCCGCCCTGAGGATCAGGATGCAAATGCAACTCCTCCTGTCGAACCATCAACTCTGCGCAGCGCAAGCTGGGGTCGGGCTGATCCCTCAAAGCCTGGAATGGGATGTGCAGCAGCTCTTCAGCCTGCCAACCAAACTCCCGCCGCTCACAGCGGAGAAAGTTGGCCTGGGTAATAAACTCTGCCACAAAGCGGGTAGCCGGCTCCCGGTAAACCTCCTCCGGGGATCCCCATTGCTCAATACGGCCTTCCCGCATCACCGCCACCCAGTCGGAGAGGCAGAGAGCCTCCTCTTGGTCGTGGGTGACAAAAATGGCCGAGGTCTGGGTTTGCTTGAGGATTTTGCGGATTTCTTCCCGCAGGTAGTAGCGCACCTGCACATCCAAATTGCTCAGCGGCTCATCCAACAGGATCAAGCTAGGCCTGGGGGCCAAAGCCCGCGCCAAAGCCACCCGCTGCTGCTGCCCGCCCGAAAGCTCGTGGGGATAACGATGGGTGTAGTCTTCCAGGCCCACCAACCGCAACACCTCGTAAGCGCGTTCCCGCGCCTGTTGGGCAGCGCCTCGCAACTCAGCTCGCAACTCAGTTGAGGAGGAGCGATTGCCACCCCCTGCCGCCGACGCAAATGGGGTAGTGGGTCGGAGGCCAAACATCACATTGGCCAACACGTTCAAGTGGGGAAACAGGGCAAAATCCTGAAACACCAACCCCACTCCCCGTCGCTCCGGTGGGATCCACTGCCCCTCCCCAGCCACAACCTGCCCCCCCAGCAGGATCCGCCCGCTATCCGGCTGCTCAAATCCGGCAATGGTGCGCAATAAGGTGGTTTTCCCACAACCTGATGGGCCCACAATGCTGAGGATGTCTCCTTGGGGCAGGCGAAACTCGACTTCCCGCAAAACCAACTGCCGCTGGCCGGGAAACCCCTTGCTGATGCCCTCAAGCTGAAGGATGTAGGAGGGATCCTCCCGCGCGGCAGTGGGGCTTGGAGAAAACAAAGACTCAGCCATGACGGTTGTTGTTGCAAAAGATTTTCACTATTTTTACCACACTACCATGTCCCCGGATCCCGTCCAACCGGATCGAGATCCAACAGCCAGCAGCCAGATCTTGAGCAGGACAGAATAAGGTTTCTACGCCTCGCCCTGATTCCAAGCGAAGCAGCGGAAAATCAGTGTTAAACTTAGTTAACGAAGTTTCTCAGGTTGGGCGGCGCTTGCTTGTGTGGCGCACTCCAGAGGCTTGTTCTAAATGAGTTTTGAGACAAAGTTTCCCGAACGTGCTCTGATTACAGGGGCCAGTCGAGGGATCGGCAGAGCGGTAGCCCTAGCCCTAGCCCGACAAGGGATAGCGGTGGCTCTGGTGGCCCGCTCCCAACCTGATCTGCTAGCGGTGCAGGCCCAAATCCAAGACCAGGGGGGTAAGGCAGCGGTTTTTCCCATGGACTTGGCCGACCTAGCGGCTCTGCCCCAGCAGTTGCAGGCTCTCCTGGATCGATTTGGCGTCTGCGATGTCTTGGTCAATAATGCGGGCATGGCCCACGTTGGCCCTTTGGCCACCTTACCTTTGTCGGATTGGCAGCGAGTGATCGACTTGAACTTGACGGCAGCTTTTCTGTGTGCCCAAGCCGTACTTCCCGGAATGCGCCGGCAGCGCTGCGGCACGATTGTCAACGTCATCTCGATTGCGGGCAAGCGAGCTTTTCCCAACTGGGGAGCTTACTGTGCCAGCAAGTTCGGCCTAATGGGCTTTTCTCAAGCTTTGGCCGAAGAGGAACGACAGCATGGCATTCGGGTCACCAGCCTGTGCCCTGGTGCCGTGGACACGTCCCTCTGGGATACGGGCACGGTAGGGGTCAACTTCGACCGTTCCAAAATGCTCTCGCCGGAATGGGTAGCCGATTTGATTACCTACATTGTTCGGTTGCCCACAGGCGCGGTGGTGGAAGATCTCACCTTCATGCCTGCGGTGGGAGCCTTTTAGACCTGGCTGGTTTGGGGTTGCCCGTGACTTGGGAGGGTTTTGGCTATCGCAGCCTTTGACTGGATGCCACCTGAGCTGAGTTGCATGCACCGAGTTCTCTTAGCCTTTCGTTAACCAAGGAATATCCTGCTATGACCCTTGCGAAACCCGGATCTGGCTCGCAATCTCGAATGGATGACAAAGCCCATTTCAAGTCTCGGGTGATTCGAGATCGAGCCACTTTTGCGGAAGAAGAATTGGGTAGCTCGGATGTCTCAGATCCGGCTATGGTGGCGGCGGTGGAGACGCTGCTGCGGGGGATCGGGGAGGATCCCCAACGGGAGGGGCTGCGAAAAACCCCGCAACGAGTGGTTGCGGCTTTGAAGTTTTTGACCAGTGGGTATCGGCAGTCTTTGGAGGAGCTACTGAACAGTGCCATCTTTGATGAGGGCCATGACGAGATGGTGCTGTTGCGGGATGTGTCTCTGTTTAGCCTGTGCGAGCACCATCTGCTGCCCTTTATCGGCAAAGCCCATGTGGCCTACATCCCCAGGCAAAAGGTGGTGGGCCTAAGCAAAATTGCCCGTATCGTCGAGATGTACTCCCGCCGCCTGCAGGTTCAGGAACGCCTGACACGGCAAATTGCTGAGGCCTTGATGGAGGTGCTGGATCCCTACGGGGTGGGGGTGGTTATCGAGGCTACCCACATGTGCATGGTGATGCGGGGGGTACAAAAGGCCGGCTCCTGGACGGTCACCAGCTCGATGGTGGGGGTGTTTCAAGAGGATCCCCGTACCCGCGAAGAGTTTCTGAGTCTCATTCGCCATCCGTCCAATTTTTAGGGAGCTTCCCGGAGCTTTGCCGGTGGTTGGGTTGAGTTAACCCTCTGCTCAGGCTGGGAATACTAGCCTAAGATTGACTCAAACCCTGCCAGAAGCGAGGCCCGTCATGAGCGAGGTCAGCCCTGAAAATCAATTTCCCACCGACGTGGAGTCCGATTGGAAGCCCCCGGCTCCGCCGGTCATGCAGCGTCCGCCTCGTCCGGCTGCTCAAACGCCCCCGGTGGAGCCTCCAACGCAACTGGATCCGGTGCTCGGTTCAGCTTCCCAAGGGATGGGATCCCGGCCTGTCAACGCCAAAAGCCCCCCCAACCCCATTCTGGGTCGGCCCCTTCCTCCTGGTGTGGCTGTCGCTCCCCCTCAGGTACCGGTGCCTGTGCCGGGCTCTGCCGCTTCTCCTCAGATGCCCCCGCCCACCCCGGCTCCGGCTGCTGCTGCTCGGCCTCCAGTGCCGCCGCCCAGCCCCAATCCTGCTGCCCCGCCTTTTGCGCCACCAGCTCGCCCAACGGCTGCCGGTCGGATCCCAGTGGCTCCAGCTGCTCCTGCGGGCCTGACCCTGCGCCAACTGGTGCAGGAAGCCTATGACAAAGGCTACTCCGATATTCATTTGGGGGTAGGAGAAGTGCCCCGCTTTCGGGATCGGGGGCAAATGCTTTTGACCAACTACCCGGTCACCACCACCGAGATGTTCTATGGCTGGCTGCGGGAAAGCCTGCCGGAGAGCCAAATTCGCCAGTTTGAGGAATGTTTGGAACTGGATACTGCCATCCAGTACGAGGGTTTGGTGCGGTGTCGGGTCAACTGCTTTGTTTCCCTGCTTGGCCCGGCTATGGTGATGCGTCTGATCCCGTTGAAAATTTTGACGCTGGAGCAGTTGCGGGCGCCGGAAGTCTTGAAGCGCATTGCCGAAGAGCACAAAGGCTTGGTTTTGGTGACCGGCCCCACCGGATCCGGTAAGTCCACGACCTTGGCGGCGATGGTGGACTACATCAATTCCAACTTTCCCAAACACATCATTTCCATTGAGGATCCCATCGAGTTCGTCCACCAGAGCAAGAAATCGATGGTGCGGCAGCGGGAGGTCGGGATCCACACCCTGGAATTTGCCAATGCCCTGAAAGCCTCTCTGCGGGAAGATCCGGACATCATCCTGATTGGGGAGATGCGGGATCGAGAGACAGTGGATATTGCCCTGAAGGCCGGCCAGACGGGCCACTTGGTCTTTGGAACCCTGCACACCAACAGCGCCGTCCGCACCATCGAGCGTCTGCTGGGGATTTACAAGCCGGAAGAACAGGAGCCGATGCGCCTGCAACTGGCAGAAACCCTGGTGGCGATCATCGCTCAAACCCTGGTGCGCACCACCGATGGCAAGCGAGCTGCGGCCCACGAGATCATGCGCAACACCGATGCCATTCGGGACTACATCAAGCGGGGGGCGGTGGATGAAATTGAGGAGCTGATCGCCGACGGCTCCTATGAGGGCATGTGTACGATGAATCAATCCCTGTTTAGGCTTTACCAAGAGGGGCGGATTACCGAAGAGGTGTGTCTGGAGGCTGCCCCACGCCGCAATGAGATGGCCCAATGGCTGCGAGGCCGGATCTAGGGCCAGTCTCGAGATGGAGTCACGCCAAAGTGCTTGAGGGAAGGTTTGCCCTATCCTAAACTGGGAGCAGCCGGCGGCGCTGGCTTGCCGAGCTACCTGCTCATCTCTTGGGCCGACCTCGGGCTGGGGGGATGGGTTGCGAATTGATGAACCGAATGAACCGAATTGAAAGCAAGTTAGAAAACAGGAGAATCCCTACCGTGAGCGTGATCAACCAGATCATCGAGACCGCGGATGACCAGCTGCGTTACCTCTCAGTTAGCGAACTGGAAGCCATCAGGAATTACATGACCACCGGCGAGAGGCGCTTGCAAATCGCTCAGGTGTTAGCAGAAAACAAAAAGCGCATCATTGACCAGGCCCAGAAGCAGCTATTCGCCAAGCGGCCCGAGTACGTGCAACCCGGTGGCAATGCCTACGGTGACAAGCGCTACAACCAATGTTTGCGAGATTACGACTGGTATCTGCGTCTGGTGACCTATGGCATTATTGCCGGCAGCAAAGAGCCGATTGAGTCTATCGGCCTGATAGGGGTGCGGGAAATGTACAATGCCCTCAACGTACCCATCGCCGGCATGATCGATGCGATTGTCTTTTTGAAGGAAGCTGCCCTCAGCTTGTTGGAGCCGGCGGCAGCCGCTGAAGCCGCCCCTTACTTTGACTACATCATCAATGCCATGAGCTAGGGAACTACAGGGATCCCAAGGCAGCCCGGGCATGTACGGCCACCTGTTCTTGGGAATCCTGGGCCAGCCGGGTCAGTCCGGCGCGAGCGGCTTCTGTTCCCAACTTGGCCAGGGCAATGCAGACGCGGTAGCGCAGTTGCCAGTCGTCGGAATCAATGAGGGGATCCAGGTAGGGGATGGCCCGCGGATCCCCCAGATCGCCCAAGGCAGCGGCAGCGGCTGTGGTGATCAGCTCGCTCTTGTCCTGCAAAGCTTCCACCAGAGTGTCGAAGGCGGCAGGGTTCCCCAGCTCTCCCAGGGCAGCGATGATGCTAAACCGTACCAGCCACTCCGTTTCTCGCCGATAAGCTTCCAGAAGATCGGCCAGGGCCTGTGGCTGCTTGAGATCCCCCAGGGCAGCGGCGGCAGCAGCCCGCACATCGAACTCCGGATCCTCTCGCAAAGAGCGCTGCAAAATGGGCAACAGTAGGTTCGGATCGACGCCAGACAGGGTGCCCATCTGGCTGATGGCAGCATAACGGACGCGGGCATTCTCGTCGTGAATCGCTCGCTGCAGCAATGTCAAGGCTTCTGGCCCAGGCAGTTCTCTAGCTTTGTTGACAGCGCGCAGCCGATTTCCCAAGTCTTGTGAGTTCAACAGCTCCAGCAAAGCGGGCAGTGCCGGAGGATCCCCAGAGGTTGTTGTCATATCCCATTCTCTCCATAACCCTCCTCGGCCATAGCGAGGGAGGAAAAGCCGATGTTATTATCTTGAAGCAGTGCATCCAGTCCCTTGATCTTATGGCCTTATTGCAACAAGAGAAGCAGCAGATCATTGAGAGCTATCGACTGCACGACACCGACACCGGTTCTGCCGAGGTTCAGGTGGCTCTGCTCACCAGTCGCATCAACCAGCTCTCTCAGCACCTTCAGAGAAACCCGAAGGATTTCAACTCCCGCCGCGGCCTGCTGATGATGATCGGTCGTCGCAAGCGTTTGCTCAACTACATCGCCAAGCATTCTCCTGACCGCTTCCGGGAGCTGGCCGAACGGCTGAACATCCGGGTGAAAAAGTAGGCAGCCCATCCAAAACGCTATCGGAGATCTGTCTTCGTGGGCAAATCCAGCCGCCAGTCCAAAACCTTTCGCCGTCGCTCCCCCTCCGCCTCTGTTGAGGTGGAGAAGAAGCCGGCCAAGAAGGAGCCTGTTGCCGTGATTCCCCCTGAGGTCAGCCGGCGGATGGTGCGGCGGATTCTGGTGTTTTCTGGGATCCCTTCGGGGCTAGGTCTGAGCAGCTTTTTTGTGAATTACTATCTCTTGACCAACCACGTGGTCGCTCTGCCCCCTTACTTCACCTTGGCGGAGTCGCTAACTTTGTTTGGCCTTGGTTTTTTGGGCATTAGCTACGGTGTGTTCTCGGCTTCCTGGGATCCCGAGCCGGGATCCCTGCTGGGAATTGGAGAATTCCGGCGCAATTTGGGCAACATCATCCAACAGTGGCGTGAATCTGCTGCCCGATCTTCTGAATCTTCCGACTCTGGAGAAGCTTGATTCTTCTCCCATCGCCTTTTCCAGGCCGGTTGCTGCCTACAATCAAGAGGGATCCAAGTCCATTCTGGCGGCAGCGGCTACCCCCAGTTCTCCAGCATGAAAATAGCCTACTTCGACTGTGCGGCGGGCATTGCCGGCGATATGTGTCTAGGAGCCCTGCTGGATTGCGGGGTGCCTTTGGAGTACCTCAACCGTCAGCTCCAGGCGTTGGGCATCGAGGGGGAATATAGCCTGCAGGTGAGCCGGGTGCAGCGGTGTGGGCAGCCTGCTCTGCAAGCTGTGGTGGAGGTGCTGGGATCCCAGAGTGGGGGATCCCCTGCTCGGCATTGGGCAGAGATTCAGGCTTTGATCGCGGGATCCCAGCTTTCCCCAGCCATCAAGACCCGCAGCCTGGCGGTGTTTGAAAAGTTGGCGCAGGCAGAAGCAAAAGTCCATCAAGTGCCCGTGGAAAAAGTGCACTTTCACGAAGTGGGGGCAGTGGATGCTTTGGTGGATATTGTCGGCACTTGCATCGGCCTGGATTGGCTGCAGGTGGAGCGGGTGTTGTCATCCCCCCATCCTGTTGGGGGCGGCTGGGTGAGCACAGAGCATGGCAAATTGGCCGTGCCGGTGCCGGCGGTGATCGAGTTGTGGGAAATGGGCCGCGTGCCGGTGTTCAGCAACGGGGTGGAAGCCGAGCTGGTGACCCCCACAGGAGCAGCCTTGGCTGTGGCGTTGGCGGAAGAGTTTGGCCCCTGTCCGCCGATGCGGGTGGAAAAAGTGGGGCGTGGGGCCGGTGCCCAAGAGCTGCCCATTCCCAACGTGTTTCGTCTCTGGATCGGGGAAGCCGATGGGGGAGAGCTAACGGAAACGGTATCGGTGTTGCAGACCCAAATTGACGATCTCAACCCCCAAGTGGTTGCCTACACCTGCGAGCAGTTGTTGGCCCTCGGGGCCTGGGACGTGTTTACCCAGCCGATCACCATGAAACAGGGGCGGCCGGGGATCCTGCTTACCGTCATCTGTCCGCCGGATCGGGTGCCGGAGTGTCAAGATCTCATCTTCCGGGAGACCACCACCCTGGGCATTCGCCACTTCCAACAGCAGCGCACCCTACTGGAGCGGGTTATCGAGCGGGTGGAAACCCCTTACGGCTTGGTCGACATCAAAGTGGCCCGCCACCATGGCCGCATCGTCAACGCTCAGCCGGAGTTTCGCGACTGTGTGGCCCGCGCCCAGGAGTTTCACGTGCCGGTTCAGACGGTGTGGCTGGCGGCCCAATCGGCTTGGCAAAACCGGTTGCAAGGTTGAAGGGACACTGGCTTTAAGCAAGGGGTGTGTGGGTGAGCAAGACCCAGAGCCAAGACGGTTTGGATGGGACAAGGGGGATCCGCGTTTCACCCCTAATGAATCCGCTCCTGTTGAACACAGATTGGCACCCATGGCCTGCTAGCCTGGGAGATGTCGATCTTGCTCTCTGCGCCGACCGCAAAAATGGAATCCCAAGCCTCTCAATTTAACTTCGACCGCAAACTGTGGGATCGGTTTATCACCGTGGCCCAGCCCTACTTTTACCCCAGAGTGCGCTATGGGGGCTGGATCTTTTTGGGCTTGCTGGCAGCGGCCATGGTGTTTGTGGTTGCCCTGATGTTCTTTGTGGAGATTGGGGTAACTTTGGTCGGTCAAGCCCTGTTCCCGGAGTTTTTCACCAATGTGGCAGCCGGATTGGTGGCCCAAACGGAGAGAAACTTGTCCTCGCCGGTGCTGTGGGTAGCCTCGGTCAGCTTGGCTTTGAGCAGCCTTTGTTTTGGGGCAGTGTGGCGGCAGCTTCGCCAGCGCTGGTTGCAGTGGGTGCTGCTCACCTTTTTGCTGTTTCTGTCGCTGACGGTCAACCGGCTGAACGTGATGATCAGCTTTATCTTTCGGTTTATCGACACAGCTCTGCAGCAAAAAGAAGAGCCCACTTTCTGGCAATTTTTGATTATTTATGGAGTGCTGATTATCTCAGCTATTCCCATTTTGGTGATCTACCGCTACACTCGCCTCAAGCTAGGGCTGTTTTGGCGAGAATGGCTGACCGATCATTTTCTGGATCGCTACTTCGATCAGCGGGCTTACTACGAGCTGGATTCCAACGCCGCCAACACCGAAATCGACAACCCCGACCAGCGTATATCAGAGGATGTCCGCTCCTTTACCGGCACCACCCTTTCCTTCCTGTTGGACATCCTTGACTCGATTCTCACCCTCTACGCCTTCACCGGCATCCTCTACGGCATTTCTCGTCCGTTGGCGTTGGGTCTGGTGGTCTATGCCACCATTGGTACTGCCATCGCCATTTTGGCCGGTCGCAAGCTGATTAAAATTAACTTCGATCAACTGCGCTACGAAGCCGATTTTCGCTACAGCTTAGTGCACGTGCGGGATAATGCCGAGTCCATTGCCTTCTACCAGGGAGAGGATCAAGAACTCAGGCAAATTTTGCATCGCTTTGGTGCGGCCTTGCGCAATTTTAATTTGCTGATCATCTGGCAGGCCATCATCGATATTTTCCAATACGCCTACAACTATTTCACCCGCATTGTGCCCTATGTCATCGTCGCCCCCCTTTATTTCAGCGGCGTGCGAGATTTCGGCACCATTACCCAAGCCACCATTGCCTTCAGCCAGGTGTTGAGCGCCCTCTCCATTGTGGCCAACCAGATTCAAAGCATTTCCAGTTTTGCCGCCGGGATCAACCGCTTAGGCTCCTTTCACGAGTCTCTGGAAGATCCGGCACTGCGCCACACCGGCGCTCGGGAAAGCAACATTCAAACTCGCATTGCCCAGCAATTGGCGCTAAACCACGTCACTTTGCTCACCCCCAATTCAGAACGAACCCTGGTTCGGGATCTCTCCTTCGCCTTGGAAGCCGACCAACGGCTGCTGATTGTCGGTGTTAGCGGCAGCGGCAAAAGCTCTCTGCTGCGGGCCATTGCCGGCCTATGGACCAACGGCCAGGGATCCATCGCCCGCCCAGATACTCAGGAGATGCTCTTTTTGCCCCAGAAACCCTATATGCTGCTGGGATCCCTGCGGGATCAACTGCTCTATCCCAAACGCCGCCGAGACCTCACCGATGAAGATCTCATCCGAGTCTTGGCCCAGGTGAACCTGGGAGACTTGCCGGAGCGGGTGGGCGGCTTTGATGTGGAGAAAGACTGGGCCAGCACTCTCTCCCTAGGGGAACAGCAGCGTCTTGCCTTTGCCCGCATTTTGATCACCCAGCCCCGCTACGCCATTTTGGACGAGGCCACCAGCGCCCTGGATGTGGCCAACGAAAAACTGCTCTACCTGCAGCTGCAACACCTGAACACCACCTACATCAGCGTTGGGCATCGCCCCACCCTCCTGGCCTACCACGACTTGGTCTTGGAGCTGCAGGGGAATTGTGCCTGGCAACTGTGGTCGGTGCAGGAGTACGGTGCCCGCCTAGCCCTGGCCAGCTAGCAGCGCCGACATCTCCAGCTGACTCAAATGACAAGCTTTGCGGGTTTGGGACAAAACCCGGATAAGAGGCTGACTTTTCCAACTGGACGCTCTTCAAAGGAGGTGATAGCCTGTTATTCACAAGTATTCCGACCGGTTTACTGGAGATTATCAATGCCCCCCATGATCCCATCCGAGGCCAAGCGTTCCAAGGTGGAGCAGATCAAGGCAGACAGCCACTTTCTACGGGATCCCCTTCAGCAGGAGCTGGCCCAAGACACCACCCACTTCAGCGAAGCAGCGGTGCAGGTGCTGAAGTTTCACGGGGCTTACCAGCAGGACGACCGGGATCGGCGGCAGCAGCGAAAGCAGGAGGGGCTGGAGCGGGCCTATTCGATGATGTTGCGCACCCGCATCCCCGGGGGACACGTGCCCCCGCAGCTTTATTTGACCTTGGATCGGCTGGCCGATGAGTACGGCAATGGCACCCTGCGAGCCACAACGCGGCAAACCTTTCAGTTGCACGGGATCCTCAAGAAAAACCTCAAGGCCACCATAGCCAGCATTCTCAAACAGATGGGATCCACCCTGGCCGCCTGCGGCGATGTCAACCGCAACGTGATGGCACCGGTGGCCCCCTACAAAAATCGCCCTGCCTATCGCTATGCCCAAGAGTATGCCCGCAAGCTGGCGGATCTGTTGGCTCCGAAGACCTCTGCCTACTACGAGATCTGGGTGGATGGGGAGCCGGTTCCCATCCCACCGGTGGATGAGGAAGTGCGGGAAGCAGAGCAGTTTGTGGGCAACGGGGTGCGCCTGGAGGGGCCAGAACCTCTGTATGGCCCCGTCTATTTGCCCCGCAAGTTCAAGACAGCCATCACCGTAGCTGGGGAAAACACGGTAGATGTGTACTCCCAGGACCTGGGCTTGATTGTGCTCACCGACCGCAAGGGCAACCTCAAGGGCTTCAACATCGTGGTAGGTGGCGGGATGGGACGCACTCACGGCAAGGAAGAAACCCAGCCCCTGCTGGCCCAGAAGCTCTGCTTTGCCCCTCCGGAGGCGGTGTATCGGGTTTGCCAAGCGGTTTTGGCGGTACAGCGGGACTACGGCAACCGGCACGACCGCAAGCAGGCGCGGTTGAAATACTTGGTGAGAGACTGGGGGATCCGCAAGTTTCGCCGTGTGGTCGAGGAGTATGTGGGGGAAAAATTGCCCCGGTTTCGCCCCCTACCCAAGTTTGTTCCCAACAGCGACGACTACCTGGGCTGGCACGAGCAGGGGGATGGCCGTTGGTTTTTGGGCATTTCCATCGAAAATGGCCGCATCCAGGACACCCCAGAGCGACAGCTCAAGACGGCACTGCGCCGGATTGTGGAGGCGTTTTCTCTGGACATGCGGCTGACCCCCACTCAGGACGTGATCTTTATTGACATCGAGGATGGCCAGCGGGAGGCCATCAACCAGATCCTCAAATCCCACGGGGTGCTTTCCAAGGAAGAGATCCCCCAACTGGTGCGGCTGTCGATGGCCTGCCCTGCCCTGCCCACCTGTGGGTTGGCGATTACCGAGTCGGAGCGGGCTTTGCCGGGGCTGGTTCGCCAGTTGGATCGGCTGTTGCAGGAGCTGGATCTGCAAGATTCGCCCTTCTTGGTACGCATGACCGGCTGCCCCAACGGCTGTGCCCGACCCTACCTGGCCGAGCTGGGATTGGTGGGATCCGCCCCCGATGGCTACTACCAGATTTGGCTGGGAGCCAGCCCCCGCGGGGATCGCCTGGCGCAAGTGTTTCAGGAGCGGGTGCACATCAGCCAGATCGTGCCGCTCATGAGAGTTCTCCTGCAGGCCTACAAGCAGGAGCGCCGTCCTGGCGAGAGCTTTGGAGATTACTGCCATCGGGTGGGGATCCCCTATTTGCAGGCCCAAGTTCAGCAAAGGGATGGCGTTTTTGCCTGAAGGGATCCCTCAAAAACGAGACCAAGCCTGTAGCCATTCCCGGAGCGCTTCCAGCCATCCAAGCGGTTCAGGCTTGGTTGCTTCTGGAGCTTGCTCCTCGCCAGTCGGCAAGCTAACTTGGTCAGGGTGCACCCTGTAAACTCGGATGGGTTTGGCGTTGGGAAAAGGTTTCACCGAAAGAGGCTCCACCTGCAGGAGTTGCCCTTCCACGGCTCGATACACGGCTGCCGAGATGAGCAACCGGGAGCTCTGTTCCTCAGACTGTTCCCCCCCTTGCGAAACATCCTCAACCGACTCCAGCCAGGTGGCAAACTGAACCGACTTCCCGAAGGCGGACAACCGCTGCGGATCTTGGGGATCGAGGGGCAGCAAAAGGACTGGGCCGTAGTGGATCCCGATGGCAAGCTTGACCTGCGGGTAGGAGAGTTGCCGCAAACACCTGTTCAACTCCACCACCGACTGCCCAAGCGCCAACCCCGCCTGCAGCGCCTGCTGTATGGCCAGCTCGGGTTGTTTGAGACCAAACAAAGCCAGACTTCTCAGCCCGCTCTGGTTGGCCAGTACTCCCCCATATTGCTGCACCAAGGCCCCCATTTGGGCGAAGTAGCGACCCAAGGT
>NZ_JANSIB010000022.1:0-20014 GCF_047461895.1 Synechococcus sp. R55.8
CGATCGCTTCTTTCCTGAACCATGTTCAGGAGAGTTCAGCGTGAATGTATCAGCTCCATCAAGACAATCCAGACGAGCAAGACGGGCCTGCACAGAGTACCCTCTGCAGGCTTTTTTGTGGGTTTGGGCCGCGCGGCTGTACGTCCCCAGCAGGGATCCCTCCCCATCACGTAGCTTTTTTTGCTTTTTTGCGGCAACTCAGCGGAGGGCAAAGCAGGCTAAAGTGTCGGCATCCTGGCGTCTTGTGGAGAATCCTCGATGTTGTCCACCCAACTCCTCCTCCCCGGAGTGGCAGCTCTGCTCGGCTTCGGGTTTGCTCCAGCCGTCCTGGCTCAGACTTCCCACACCCAGCAGATGGCGATCCTGAACGGCAACGCCACCACCCTGCAAAGCAACGTCCTGCAAAACACCGTCCTGATCCTGCCCAACGTTCCCCCACAACAGTACGCCGACAGTTGGGGCTGGAGGAGCAGCCGCTCTTTGCCTCCCACTCCTGCTCCCATCACCGTCGTCATCCTCAACTCCCAAGTCAACCTAGCTGCCGAGGAAGTCGAGCCGAGGTCTTGCGGCCAGCGCTGTAGGGGATCCCTGCGCCTGCCTTGAGCGGGGGAGGCTGCTTTTTGCACTCCAGACTGCCCAAGTCCGCAATCCGGTTCGCGGCCACGCTCGGATCTGGGTGGATGGGGATTGATATAATCCAGGGCAATTGTCCGCTGCTGGGCGGCAGAGGGTTTTAACGCAAGCTTGGCCCGGCTCTGCAATCTTGCTTTTTGGTGTGCGAGGGATCCCCATGAATCGTTCCAGGCAACTTCGCCCTTGGCTAACTTCAGCGCTCACCCGCGGGATGGTGCTCTGCACCGCTTTTGCGTTTGCTGAAGCGTCCCGTAGCGCTCTGCTGATGGGATCCCCGGCTTGGGCGCAATCGGTTCCTCAGCCCGGCACCCTTGACCTGCGCACCGGTGGCGACACCCCCGCCCAGCCCTCCCCCACCCCACCCCCCACTGCCGGCGAGCCAGAAGTGTTGGTAGCGGAGGTAGTGGTTGAGGGCACTGAAGATCCGGAGCTGATCAACCGGGTTTACAGCGTCATCCGCACCCGCGCCGGCGAGGTTTCCACCCGATCCCAGTTGCGGGAAGACATCAATGCGGTGTTTGCCACCGGTTTGTTTGCCGATGTGCGGGCGGTGCCTTCCGATACACCCTTGGGAGTGCGGGTCACCTTTGAGGTCAAGCCCAACCCCATTCTCAAAGCGGTGCGCACAGAAGGGGCGAAAGTTCTGGATCCGGAAGTGCTGCGGGCCGCCTTTGCCGATCAAGAAGGGCAGGTGCTCAACTTTGGCAAGCTGCAATCGGCGGTGGCCGAGATTGAACAGTGGTACGCCGACAAGGGCTACGTGCTGGCCAAGGTTACGGATGTGCGCTCCTCTGAAGACGGCACCATCACCCTGGAAATCGCCGAAGGGGTGATCGAGGATATTCGCGTTCAGGGCAACACCAAAACCCGTGACTTCATCATCACCCGCGAGTTGAAGTCCAAGCCGGGGGATGTGTTTAACCGCAACCAAATCCAGGAAGACCTGCAGGCGGTTTTTAATCTCAACCTGTTTCAAGATGTGAATGTGGGGCTCAACCCCGGCCAGGATCCCGACAAGGTGGTGGTGGTGGTGAACGTGGAAGAACGTCGCACCGGTACCTTGGGCGGCACCATCGGCGTCAGCTCCGCCACAGGGGTCTTCGCCGGCCTCAACGTCTCCGAACAAAACTTGGGCGGCAACAACCAAAGTGCCAGCTTCAACGTGCAGGTGGGCACCAACGAAACCCTCTTCGACTTAAACTTCACCGACCCGCGGATTGCCACGCTGGACATTCCCACCTCCTACAACGTCAACATCTCCAACCAGCAGAGCTCCAGCTTTGTCTTTAATGAGGGATTCACCCTGCCCAATGGGGATCCCGTGCGCATCAACCGTCTTGGTGGCGGGGTGACTTTCTCTCGCCCGATTGGGGGCAATTGGCGGGCCAGCTTGGGCACCCGCATCCAATTTGTAGAAGCTCGCAACAGCAACGGGGAGCAGCAGCGCTTCGATGTGCTGGGCAACCCGATTACCTTCAGCGAGAGCGGCCAAGACAGCTACACCACCTTGCGGTTTGGCCTCGTCAACGACGCCCGCGACAACCCTAACAGCCCCAGCCAGGGCTCGGTCTTTCGCATCTCCACAGAACAGTCGGTACGTCTGTTTCAAAATGGCTTGAATGCCAACCGCCTCGAGGCCGGCTACAGCCAGTTCATTCCCGTCAACCTGTTTGAAACCCGCAGCGAGCGACCGCAGGTATTGGCCTTTGATGTGCGAGCAGGCACGACCATCGGCGACTTGGCTCCCTACGATGCTTTTGCCATTGGTGGCGGCAACTCGGTGCGGGGCTTTTTCGAGGGGGGTATCGGTTCCGGTCGCAGCTTTGCCACCGCAACCGCCGAATTGCGCTTTCCCATTTTCGACCCGGTGGGGGCAGTGGTCTTTGCCGACTACGGCACCGATTTGGGCAGTGGAGCTGCGGTGGCCGGCAATCCTGCCCTGGTGCGCAACAAGCCGGGCAGTGGTTTGGGGCTGGGGGTCGGCATTCGCATCCAATCTCCCTTGGGGCCGCTGCGCATCGACTACGCGGTTGGGCAAGGTGGCGCTGGCCAAGGCCAACTGCATTTCGGCATTGGCGAGAAGTTCTAACTTGGCCGTGGATTTCCCTGCCGGCTTGCTATCTTGGGAGCAGGTGCTCGTAATGGAAGCAACCCATGAAACAGCGACTCGGCCTACCTTTCCCCAAGGGATCCCTGGTGTTCTTGCTGTGTTTGAGCCTGGCCCTAGCTGGGTGTGGGCCACTGGCGCGGCTGGGCATCGGCACAACTCCCATCGCCACCGTAGAGCAAAATCCCTCCCGCTACACCGATGTGTATGTCCGCGGTCGCGTGGTGAACCAGATAGGGGTGTTCGGCCAGGGTGTGTATGAGCTCCAAGACAACAGCGGTTCCCTTTGGGTCATCACCGACAAGGGGCTGCCGGCCATGAACAGCACAGTGACCGTGCGCGGTAAAGCCCAAGAGGGGATTGTGGTGGGAGGACGCAGCTTCGGGGTCTCGTTGGTGGAAGCAGAGCGCTTCTAGCCTGCCCCCAAAGCCAACATGGAAACGCGGCCTGCCAAGGTTTTGGCAATCTGCTTCAAGGCCCGGGCTGAAGCCGACTCAGGTTGGCCGATGACAATAGGCGTACCCATATCCCCCCCTTGGCGCAGGGCGATTTCCAGCGGGATCCGCCCCAGCAGCGGGACACCAAGCTCGCGGGCCGTGGTCTCTCCCCCTTCCGAGCCGAAAATATCGTACTGGCGATCCGGCAGGTCGGGCGGGACGAAGTAGCTCATGTTTTCCACAATACCCAGGATGGGCACCCCCAACTGCCGAAACATGTTCAAGCCCTTGCGACTGTCCAGCAGGGCCACCGATTGTGGCGTGGTGACGATCACAGCTCCTGCCAGCGGCACTGCCTGCACTAGGGTCAATTGGGCATCGCCGGTGCCGGGGGGCATATCCACAACCAAGTAGTCCAACTCTCCCCACTGCACCTGATAGAGAAATTGCCGGATCACCCCGTTCAACATCGGCCCCCGCCAGATCACCGGCTGATCCCGCCCCACCAAAAGGCCCATCGACACCATCTTGACGCCGTAATTTTCCAGGGGGAAGATATCCTCGCCGCCGTCCTCCCGTTTTTGCACAACCAGAGACCGATCCTGCAGGCCCAACATCAGCGGCACATTGGGGCCGTAAATGTCGGCATCCAGTAGCCCCACCCGGGCCCCGCTTTGGGCCAGCGCCACCGCCACATTCACCGACACCGAGGTTTTGCCCACGCCCCCCTTGCCGCTGGAAATGGCGATGATGTTGCGCACACCGGGGATGGACTGGCGATTCGGCAGGGAAGGGGAACGGGGGGTTTCTGCCGTTACCGTAACATCAATGGCTTCGATGGGGGCCAGCTGGCGGATGGCAGCTTTGCACTCCTCGACAATGAATTCTCGCAAAGGGCAGGCCGGCGTGGTCAGCACCAGGGTAAAGGCCACTCGCCCAGGCTCGACGCGAATATCCCGGATCATGTTCAGTTCCACCAGGCTGCGGCGCAGCTCCGGATCTTGAACAGGACGCAACGCTTCAAGGATGGCAGCAGCATCAAGGGTGGAGGTGGTCATGGAATCCAAAGGCCCAGTGGGTCAGTCCATATTTCACTCTAATCGGTTTTTCTGCTGGGTTCTCGTCGGCAGGGAAGGACAGCTCCAAAACTGGCTGCCGCTCTAGCTCTGCCGAAACAAGCTGACTTAGGCTATCGGGGTCGGAAGGCGACACTCTTGAACGGGTGAGTGAAGGAGAACGATCGTGCAAGCACTGGTCATGGGAGTTGGCTTGTGGTTGGGGCTAACGTTCTGGGCTCAGTTGATCCCTCTGCTGGAAAAGAGGGGATCCCGCCGCCTCTCAATCGGGGACGAGCGCCGGGCCATGCCAACTCTCTTTTCTGACTCGGCCTGGGATCCCTTCTGCCGTTACTTTTCTCGGTCACCCTACCTGCCTTGTGCGGTGAGTCCTCTGGGCCCCTGCCGCTGCCCCCACCACGCTGCGCGTCCAAAAGATGCTGCCTGGGCGTTCTGTCCACAACAAGAATAAACTGTGGTCTGTTCTCGTGCCGGTATCTCAGGAAATTCAAGGAATTGGTTGTGAAGCCAGGCAAAAGTATGGAAATCCGTCCTGCCACCGCCTTAGATGTGCCCGTTTTGTTTGACCTCATCTGCGCCTTGGCCGAGTACGAGAAGCTGAGCCACCTGGTAACGGGATCCGCTGATCTGTTGCGCCACTACTTGTTCGGCCCAGAGGCTTTGGCCTCGGCGTTGTTGGCAGAAGTGGAGGGGCAAGCGGTGGGATTTGCCCTCTACTTCCGCAATTTTTCCACGTTCCTGACCCGACCAGGGATTTACCTTGAGGATCTGTTCGTGTTGCCGGAGTTTCGCGGCAGAGGCATTGGCAAAGCGCTCTTGGCGCGGGTGGCTCAGGAGGCGGTGGCCAAAGGATATGGGCGGCTGGAGTGGATGGTTTTGGATTGGAATCAGCCGGCGATAGAGTTCTATCGACGCATGGGTGCCAAGCAACATCCCGAATGGATTCTCAACCGCGTGGTGGGTGCTGATTTGGAAGCTTTGGCTCGGCTGGCCAAGGATCCCTGTCGATCTTGAGCAAGCTCCCCTCTGTTACAGACCCTAGCATTCGTGACATCCTCCCGGCGCTCGTCCTACGGACAGAGCGCGGGCTTCCCTTGGCGTCAGCGGGATGGAGTCTTTACCTCGCGGTTGGGTATTCCTACCCCACGCCACTTGTCTAGGTCTACGACCCCCGACAGAACAACTGGACAGGTGGTTTCCCTTCCCCAGCATTCCTGGGTACTAAAAAGATAATGGTATAGCATGCAGGGATCCATGTATCCCGACGCTAACCCTGCGGGTAGAGCGCGGGGCTTGTTGCCCCCGCACCCCCGTTGGTTAAACATTAGGTTGCCCAGGAAAGGGATCCCAGCGGCACTCACGTTGTATTATTGGCTACTTCAGCCGGCAGGTCGAGCCTCTTTTGGGGAATCGGGCTAGATTGGATCCCACTGTTGATTTCTGCTGTCCACTTCTAGGGTTCTGGCGGCATGAGTTCTCCGGCCATCCAGTGGTATCCCGGCCATATTGCCAAGGCGATCGGCCAGTTGCGGGAAGAGTTGCAGCGGGTGGATGCAGTCATCGAGGTGTTGGATGCGCGGATCCCGTTGGCCAGTCGTCATCCTGAGCTGGGCCGGTGGCTGGGGGAAAAACCTCGTCTTTTGGCTCTGAACAGGGCGGACTGCATTGAGGCTGGGGATCTGAAAGCTTGGCAGGAGTATTTTTTACGGCAAGGGATCCCTGTCTATCCCACCAATGGCCGCTCAGGAGAAGGGGTGAATCGCCTCAAGCAGGCGGTCTTGCAACTGGGGCAATCGGTCAATATGCGGCGTCAACAGCGGGGAATGCGACCGCGGGCCGTTCGGGCGGTGGTGGTGGGCTTTCCCAATGTGGGCAAATCTGCTTTGCTGAATCGACTGTTGGGGCGGCGGGCAGCTGAGAGCGCAGCACGTCCTGGGGTGACGCGGCAACTGCGGTGGGTGCGGCTGGGGGGAGAGTTGGATCTGTTGGACTCGCCGGGCATCATACCGCCCTCTCTGCCGGATCAACAGGCGGCCTCTCTATTGGCCATCTGCGATGACATCGGCGAAGCGGCCTACGATCCCGAACGGGTGGCGGCCCACTTTTTGGATCAAGTGCTGAGGGTGCAGCCCCAAGCCGGATCTCTCTTGCAAAAGCGCTACGGTTGGCCGGATCCGATCCCTCCCGGTGGTGCCGCAGTGCAGGAGTTGGCCGAGCGGCGGTATCAAGGGGATCCCCAGCGGGCGGCACGGCAAGTTCTCAACGACTACCGCAAGGGCTTGCTGGGGCCGCTGGCCTTGGAACTCCCTCCCAAGGCTTGAGCCCCTTAGAAGAAATCACGAAAGAAAGTCACGTTGTTGCTATGCCCACGGCAGGGAAACCGCTGCTGTGGGGCGTTGACTTTTCCCGAAACTGTCTACACTTGTCCCCAACCGGGATCCAGCCTCTGTTTCCAAGGCCGATACACCTTGAAGTAGACAACGGAACCCACTTGTCTGGCCAAGGCTTTGATGCAAGTGTCTCCACCCATACAGCGCTGGCAAACGGGATGGTTCACCTGCAGACGATTGAACCCCCGCCGCAGCGCACAGGCCGGTTGGCCCCGCAAAATCTCGGCCAGGGATCCCCCCAGCGTCACTTGCCCCAGCGGGATTTGCCCTTCATAGTCCTTGCAACAGGGCACCACCGTGCCGTCGTAGAGGATCCCCGCCTGACCGGAAGCGCCATTGCAGTATCCCCAGCGAGCTGGGATTACCCGGTCTGTCTCCACGTTGCCCCAACTGTCCAAGGGAAACGTTTCCAAAACCAAGCGGGGATGGATGCGGATCTGCTGCCAGCGGCCCGGTCGGTAAGTAGCAATCTGGGCTTCTACCCAATCGAGAGCCGGTGCATCCGGGATCCCTTGCAAAGCTCGTCTGGCCCAAGCCGAGAGCTGAGCGCGCATCTGCTGTGCAGAATCGATCACCGAAAGAGCCTTATGCGGCACCAAAAACGGGTGGGGGCTAGTATCCAGGAATTTGAGATGCACCTGCGTAGGGCTGGAGGAGCGCAAGTGCACCTGCAGAAATTGGGTAATCCCAGCAAAGTAGCGCTCCGGCGTGAGGCGGGGAGGTGCTCCGCGAATGCTGAAGGTGACTGGATCGGGAGTTTGCAGGGAAATGGTTAGCTTAGCAAAGGGGCTGCGGTTCAGCTTTTCAATGTGCTCCGGCCAGAGGGCAAAGGTGCTGCCGTTGCTGGTCAGGTGCAGGCGAAGGCCAAGCTCAGCGGCCCTGCGAATACCCTCGAAAAGGTATGGGTAGAGCAGCGGCTCCCCCATCAGGTGAAAAGCCATCACGCGGGCCAGCCCTGTTGCCGCTACTTCCTCCAAAATCTGCTCCAGCAGAGCGGGCTCCATGTGCCCCCGCCGCCGTTGCATGATCCCATCTGGACAAAACTCGCACTTAAAGTTGCAAACGTTGGTCACCTCTATGTGCAGGCGTTCCAGTTGGGGAATAACAGCAGACATTAACAGCAGACATAGAGAGGGCCGGAACAAGTCGAGGGCAAATAGCGGATCCCCCACAAGCGCTAGGTAGTGATACGCTGTTTATCAGGTTAGATCCGGAGCGGAGCCATCGCAATGCTGAAATGCACCACTCGCCACGTCCACATTTTTGCCGGTGAAGTTACTGCCGACAACAACTTCGTGCCCCGTGACGACCTGTTTACCCTCGATGTGGATCCGGACAACGAGCTGGTCTGGACGGATGCTGCCCTGCAAAAGGTCTATGCCCGTTTCGAGGAACTGGTGGAAGAGTACCGAGGGCGAGATTTGACCGAGTACAACATCCGCCGCATTGGGTCTGACCTGGAACATTTCATCCGCTCCCTGCTCAAGCAAGGGGAGATCGCCTATAACCTGCAGGGGCGTGCCCCCAACTTCAGCATGGGCTTTCCCCAGATCCCTGCTGAAGAAATTGTCGGCCAATACATCCCCAAGGGCTAGCTCTTTGCCGGTTCTGGACAGAGTTTTTGATTGTTCTGCATCTAAGGCTTTTACCCATCTGATTGTCGGAGCGTTTCCCCATGTCTGGAGAACCCACCCCCGAGGCCGCTGCTGCCGAGAAACCCGCTGAAGCTGCCAAGCCTGCTGCTGAGGATTCCCCCAAAGCCGCTGCGAAAAAAGTTGCTAAGGAAGAAAAGCCCTTCGAGCAACAGATCACGGAAGAGGTGATCCCGGCAGCCATTGTGGCTTTTCAAAAGCGCGGAGTCAGCGATCTGGAGCTGCGCCTGGAAGGCAAGACGCTGGTCGGCGCGTTTGCAGGAGGCAAGAAGCAATTTAGCGTGCTGTTTGCTGAGGGATCCTTGAATGGCCGCAAGTTCTTCCGCTGTACCACCGAAGGATCCCCGGCCAGCACCATCGAGTCTTTTATGATCGACGAGCGGCGCGTGGATGTCAACCTATTCGTGTTTTATTTGGTGCAGCGCCTTTACGCTCAGCAGTGGTATTGAAGCTAGTGACCTTGAGGGATCCCTGCCTGAGGAACGGTGCTCATGGATCCCATGTGAAAAACGTTCTGGTTTGGCAAAGCCGGGATCCATCCGGCCCCGTTCTCTGGCATGCCTAGATCCTAAACAGGGTACTTCGGTTGCTGCTTTCTCGGAAGATGAGCTGCACACTCGGATCGAAGAACGGTGCCCATATGCCGGGGTCAACCGTTCATAGCCGTTTCAGGTTAGGGTAAGACGCCTGGGCTATTGAGAAAAGCCTTCTGGCCTTGTGCATTATCGCTCCGCAACGCTGACGCGACCAACGTTTTGAGTGGGGGTGCAGGGCCCTAGTTTGAATCAAATGACCCTAATTCCGTAGAGAGCTGCTCCCGTAGATCAGGTTCCTGAGCAAATGGCGCCGCTTGAGCCTGAACCCAGTCTGCCCAGAGGTTATCTAAAGTGAGGATCCCTAATTGCAGGGATCCCTTGCCATTGGGAGGGATGTTCTGTCGAGGCCAAAAAGATTATCGTTTGTAAAGAAAGCTAAGGCGGTGCTACGGGAGGTCTCGAAATGTACATCGTGCAGATTGCGTCTGAATGCGCCCCGGTTATCAAGGCGGGGGGACTGGGGGATGTGGTGTACGGCCTCAGCCGCGAGCTGGAGGTGCGGGGCCACTGTGTCGAGCTGGTTTTGCCCAAGTACGACACGATGCGCTACGACCAGATCTGGGGTTTGCACGACGCCTATCGCGATCTCTGGGTGCCCTGGTACGGGGGAGCCATTCACTGCTCGGTGTACTGCGGCTGGGTGCATGGCCGCCTTTGCTTTTTTATTGAGCCCCACTCGGGCGATAACTTCTTCAATCGCGGGTGTTATTACGGCTGCCCGGATGACAACATGCGTTTTGCTTTTTTCAGCAAGGCGGCTCTAGAGTTTCTCCTACAAAGCAACAAGCGCCCCGACATCATCCATTGCCACGACTGGCAGACAGGGTTGGTACCGGTGCTGCTGTTTGAGATCTACAAGTACCACGGCATGGGAAACCAGCGGGTGTGCTACACCATTCACAACTTCAAACACCAAGGCTTTGGCGGCCCAGAGATTCTTTGGGCTACCGGCCTCAACCGCGAACCCTACTACTTCCACTACGACCGTTTGCGCGATAACTTCAACCCCTTTTCTCTCAACTTTATGAAGGGGGGAATTGTTTTTTCCAACTTTGTCACTACGGTCTCTCCCAATCACGCGCTGGAGGTGCAATTTGGCGACTACGGCTATGGACTGGGCCATACCCTCTACTTGCACCGGCACAAGTTTCGCGGCGTTTTGAATGGCATCGATTACGACATTTGGAACCCGGAGATCGACCGCTTTATCCCCGTGCGCTACACTGCTCAAACGCTGGAAAATAAAGCTAAAAACAAAAAAGCTCTGCGGGATCGGCTGCTACTGCAGGATGTTGACAAGCCTATCGTGGCCTATATCGGGCGATTGGACGAGCAAAAGGGCGTGCATTTGGTGCATCATGCCATCTACCGCTCCCTGTTCAAAAATGCCCAATTTGTTCTGCTGGGATCCGCTACGGAGCGAGGGATCGGCGCTTGGTTTGCCCACGAGAAAAGCTACCTCAACAACAACCCCGATGTTCACATTGAGTTGGGCTTTAACGAAGAACTTTCCCACCTTATCTATGCGGGGGCAGACATCATCGTAGTGCCCAGCCACTACGAACCCTGTGGACTCACTCAGATGATTGGCTTGAAGTATGGCACAGTTCCGGTGGTGAGAGGAGTGGGTGGCCTGGTGGATACCGTCTTCGACCGCGACTACGATCCCCACAAATTGCCCGAGCAACGCAACGGCTACGTCTTTTATCACACAGATCCAGCTGCTTTGGAGTCGGCTCTGGATCGGGCCATCGACCTTTGGTACACCGCTCCTGACCAGTTCCGTCAACTGCAGATTCAAGGCATGAGCTACGACTACTCCTGGAACTATCCTGGCAAGGAGTATCTGGAGATCTACGACTTCATTCGTCACCGCTGAGCCCAACAGCGATCCCCAGCGATCCCAGCTCTTGACCCCAAGGACGAAATGCTGGACGATAGGTAGCAATCTTGGGCTTAACCTTCTCTACAGATTTGCTGCTGAGAAGGGTAAGTCTGCTCCGTTATCTTTCCCTGTCTGTAAGGATCCCCGGCTGCCATGGGTTATCTCGCCTTGGTACTCCACGCGCACCTGCCGTTTGTGCGCCACCCTGAGCAAGACTTTGTGCTGGAGGAAGAATGGCTCTACGAAGCCATCACGGAGACCTATGTGCCGCTGCTGCACATGTTCGAGGGGCTACAGCGAGATGGCATCGACTTTCGCTTCACCATGTCCCTGACGCCGCCCTTGGTGTCGATGCTGCGGGATCCCTTGCTGCAGGAGCGCTACGACCACTACCTAACCAAATTGGAAGAGCTGGCCCAGCTGGAGTACGACAAAAACGCCACCAACGGCCACATTCGCTACCTGGCGGAGCACTACATCAAGCAGTTTGCCATGGTGCGGGATCTCTGGGAGCGCTACGACCGGGATCTGGTGCGAGCTTTTAAGCAGTTTCAAGACAGCGGCAACCTGGAGATCATCACCTGTGGGGCTACCCACGGCTACCTGCCCTTGATGCAGATGTACCCGCAGGCAGTCTGGGCGCAGTTGATTGTAGCTTGTGAGCACTACAACGAGCACTTTGGCCAATGGCCGCGGGGGATCTGGCTGCCGGAATGCGCCTACTACCAAGGGCTGGAGCGGATGATTGCCGATGCCGGCCTGCGCTACATGATCACCGACGCCCATGGTCTTCTCTACGCCAAGCCCCGGCCTCGTTACGGCATGTACGCCCCTATTTTTACCGAGACCGGCGTCGCCGTTTTCGGGCGGGATCACGAGTCTTCGCAGCAGGTGTGGTCGGCAGAGGTGGGCTATCCAGGGGATCCGGTTTACCGCGAGTTCTACAAAGACCTAGGGTATGAGGCCGACTACGAGTACATCAAGCCTTACATCATGCCCAACGGCCAGCGGAAAAACACCGGCATCAAGTACCACCGCATCACCGGGCGCAACCTGGACCTGGGGCAAAAGCAGCTTTACGACCCCTATTGGGCGCGGGAGAAAGCGGCAGAGCATGCGGGCAACTTTATGTTCAACCGCCAGCGGCAAATCGAATATTTGTACAGCGTCATGGGCCGCCCGCCGCTGGTGGTGGCCCCCTACGATGCGGAGTTGTTCGGCCACTGGTGGTACGAGGGCCCTTGGTTTTTGGATTTTCTCATCCGCAAGAGCTACTTCGACCAAAACACCTACCGCATGACTCACCTGGCGGAGTACCTGCGGGAGAACCCCACCCAGCAGGTGTGCAAACCTGCCCAGTCCAGTTGGGGGGCGCGCGGCTTCCACGAGTACTGGCTCAACCCCACCAACGCCTGGATCTACCCCCACCTGCACAAGGCCACCGAGCGGATGATCGAGTTGAGCCGTCGCGAGCCTGCCGACGACCTAGAGTGGCGAGCCTTGAACCAGGCAGCCCGAGAACTGCTGCTGGCTCAATCTTCCGACTGGGCTTTCATCATGCGCACGGGGACGATGGTTCCCTACGCGGTGCGCCGCACCAAGTCCCATCTGCTGCGCTTCAACCACCTCTACGAGAAGATCAAAGAGGGTCAGTTTCGGCGAGAAAAAGCCACCCCTGAAGAGGAGCAGTGGCTGGCCAAGGTGGAATACATGGACAACATCTTCCCCAATATCAACTACCGGGTTTACCGACCCCTCTAAGCCGGTTGGGCAGGTCTGGAGGGTGCCTGCTTCCGACCGCCAGAGACACCAGAGGCAGAAGTTTCCGGCTACCCTCCTTGAGGGGATCGAACTACCCCAGGGCAGGAGGGATCCTCCGTTCGTTGCGCTGATCCCAACCTTCCTCTCCTTTTGGGAAAGGGGCAGGAGTCGCTCGTGTTGGCCTCGCAGAGCGCTCAGGGAGCGTTTTAATCTGGCTTGTTCAGTAGCCCCGATATCCCCGAAGACTCCCTGCTGCTGGGGCCCGCCTTCCCCAGCCGAATGGTCAGGCCGTCGGTTCTAGAGCTTGGTGCCGCACTCGGCGCAAAACTTGTGCAGGGTGGGGTTTTTGGTGCCGCAATTGGGGCAGTAGATCAGCTCGGCGGCTTGTTCCAGTTGCCGCTTCTCCGGCAGCCCGATCATCTGATAGTTAGCTTTGCCGGCAGGCACCATCGGGTAGCAGTTTTCGTCCCGCTTGACCACAAAGTCGGCCACTACCGGCCCCTCGTGCTTGAGGATCTCCTGGATGGCATCTTCCAGTTGATCGGGGTGATCGACGCGGATCCCTTTTACCCCAAAAGCCTCGGCTAGCTTGACAAAATCCGGCATTCCGGGAGACATATCCGAGTGGGAGTAGCGCTCGCCGTGGAAGGCCTGCTGCCACTGCCGCACCATGCCCTGCCAGCCGTTGTTGATGATGGCCACTTTGGTGGCAATGCCGTACTGAGCCACTGTGCCCAGCTCTTGCATGTTCATCTGGAAGCTGGCATCGCCACTGATGCAGATGACTTCTTCGTGAGGCAGGGCTACCTTGACTCCCATCGCCGCGGGGAACCCGTAGCCCATGGTGCCCAGCCCAGAACTGGAGATCCATTGGCGCGGCCCGTTGCGCAGAAACTGCGCCGCCCACATCTGATGCTGGCCAACATCGGTGGTGTAGTAGGCGTGGGGAGCATGACGACGAAAGGCATCGATCACCTGTTGAGGGGCAATCACGCCTTCGTAGCTGGGCACCTGCAGGGGATAGTCCCGCTTCCAGCGCTCGATCCGATCCAGCCAAGCCTGAGTTAGGCCTGGAGTAGAAGGCATTTTGCTCAGTTGAGCCAGCATCTCCACCAGAACAGTGCGCACATCCCCTACAATCGGCACATCGGGCGCACGGTTTTTGCCCACCTCGGCTGGGTCGATGTCGATGTGAATGACTTTGGCGTGCTTGGCAAATTCATCTAGCTTGCCGGTTACGCGGTCGTCGAAGCGGGCTCCCACCGCAATGAGCAGGTCGCACTCGGTGACGGCGAAGTTGGCATAGGCCGTGCCGTGCATGCCCAGCATCCCCACCGACAGGGGATCGTTCTCATCGAAAGCCCCTTTGCCCATGAGGGTGGTGGTCACCGGGATCCGATAGGTGTGGGCCAGCTCGGCAATTTCGGCGTGGGCACCGGAGATGATCGCCCCACCTCCCACATACAGCAAGGGCCGCTTGGCCTGCAGGATCAGCTTGGCCGCTGTGTGGATTTGCCGTGGGTTGCCACGCACGGTGGGCTTGTAGCCGGGGATGTTGATCTCGCTGACGGGTTGATAGTCAAACTCTTCCAGGCCCACATCTTTGGGGATGTCGATCAGCACCGGCCCGGGCCGACCTGTTCCGGCAATGTGAAAAGCCTCTGCCACGATCCGAGACATTTGGCGCGGATCCCGTACCACGTAGGAGTGCTTCACAATGGGCAGGGTGATGCCAAAGATGTCCGTCTCCTGGAAGCCGTCGGTGCCAATCAGATGGCGAGGTACCTGCCCAGTGATGACCACCATGGGTACAGAGTCCATCATGGCGTTGGCGATGCCCGTCACCAGGTTGGTCGCCCCTGGGCCAGAGGTAGCAAAACACACCCCCACCTTGCCAGTGGCGCGAGCATATCCGTCGGCGGCGTGGGCAGCCGCTTGTTCGTGGCGTACCAGGTAATGTTTGAGCAGCCCCTGAGACTCGGCTTTGTACAGCTCGTCGTAGATGGGGAGGATGGCTCCCCCCGGATAGCCAAAGATGTGTTGCACCCCATGCCGGTGCAGGCTGTCCACCAACGCATATCCACCAGTCGCCACGGTGTCTCCTCCCCACTGAGATAACCGAACGTCAAACGCCCGCTCTCAGGAGCGCCAGCGCAGACAGGGTACTGGCCAGAAGTTGGCCAACTTTGTATTCAATTCTACAGTCTAGCAGTGGTTTGCTTTGGAATCGCTTAGGCTTTCACGGTCGGCTAAAGTAACACTGGGGATCCCTAGGGATCCTCGCCGGAGTGTTGAGAGTGCCCTATCCATGACTGGAGAGCCAACCCCCATTGACCCCGGGCCGGAGCGGTCTCAGGGCAGCTTGCTGCTAGCTGTGCCCATCCTCGGATCCCCGCACAGTGCTGTGGGATCCCGACAGTGGCTGGTATGGGGAGCGCTGGGGATCTTTCTGGTGGGTCTGGGGTTGCGCCTGTGGCGGCTGGACGAGTTCCCGGCACCTGTGTTCGATGAGGTGTACTTCCCGGAGTTTGCCCAGAACTACCTGGATGGCAAGCCTTTTTACGATGTGCATCCCCCCTTGGGCAAGTACTTCATTGCCCTTAGCATTCAGGTGTTTGGCCGCAACGAGTGGGGATTCCGCTTCGCCACTGCTTTTTGCGGATCCCTGATCCCTCTGTTGCTGACCGGTTTAGCCTACCGCCTCACCTACCACGTGGGCTTTGCTCTGTTGAGCGGGGTTTTGCTGCTGACCGATGGGGTGTTTCTGGTGGAATCCCGCTTTGGCCTGATCAACGTGTATCTGGTAGCCTTTGGGCTGGCAGCGACCATTCTGTTGCTGAGAGGTCTAGAAGGCCAAGGTTGGCGACGGGCTGCTCACTTTGCTTGCTCCGGGATCCTGTTGGGGGCGGCAGCTTCGGTGAAGTGGAATGGCCTCTGGTTTACCTTCATGTTTGCTCTGTTGGGGATCCTCGTCTGGGGGGTGGTCTGGCTGCGCCCGCAGTGGATCCCACGGTTGGGCATTTTGATCCAGATTCGTCATCTGCGCTGGTGGCACTATGTGTTTTGCTTCATCCTCGCTCCGCTGGCCTTTTACGCCATTCAGTGGATCCCGCACCTGCAGCTGAATCCCCAACAGGGACTAACTCTGGATTGGAGCTGGACGGGCATCCAGAATTATTTCCGATCCCTGGTGCTCATCAACCAATCCATCTACGGCGGCCACATGGCAGCCCACCTGGTGGTGAACGAAGAGACCCCTGTTCACCCCTACTGCTCCACCAGCTTGCGATCCCTGGTGGCTTGGTTCCCGGCTTTGCGTCCTTGGCTGACTACGCCCTTGGCCTCGGCAGGAGCTTGGTCCTGGCCAATTCTGGGCCGCCCCGTGGCCTACTACTTCGGCAGTCAGGGCAACCTCTGGCAAGCTGTTCATGGCTTGGGCAATCCTTGGCTGTGGTGGCTGGGCACGGGATCCATCTTGGTGCTTGTCTGGCGAGGGATCCGCCACTTTCACGGTCTCGAAGCCTTCATTTTGATTGGCTATGCGGCCAATTACCTGCCTTGGTTTAGGGTCAGCCGCTGCGTTTTTATCTACCACTACATGAGCGCTCTGGCGTTTAGCACCCTAGCCCTGGCTTGGTTGGTGCTGCTGGGCTGGCAGAGCTATCGCCGCTTTTGGCGCGGGGCGAGCATCACGGCGGTGGCCTTGGTTTTGGCGTCCTTTGTCTTCTTTTTCCCCGTTTGGCTTGGCCTGCCCCTCAGTCCAAGCGGATTCTACGCCCGCATGTGGTTTCGCTCTAGCCCGGTGCCGCTGTTCTGTTTCAGCCCCCAATCCTGCCAACAGCCCCCGCTGCACCTGCCGCCCATCCCCGGCTTGAACTGGATCTAAGGGAGGCATGGTAAGCTTTGTGAAGTTTGTTTCGTGAAATGCGGCGCTCCGTTACCGAAAGATGGAGCGAGGTTCGCGAAACCCTTGTGGTGGAGGTAGTGGAAACGTCATGGCCCGATCTTGCCCGAGTTCTGCCAACTCTCCCCGCCGTCCACTGGCTTATTCAGAGCAAGCTGTCCCGGTTGGGGTGATCGGGGTAGGCAACATGGGCCAGCACCACACCCGCGTGTTTAGCCTGATGAAGGATGTGCGGGTCGTGGGGGTAGCGGATATCAACGTGGAACGGGGATTGGATGTGGCCAGCCGCCACCGCGTTCATTTCTATGAGGACTACCGCGATCTGCTGCCCCATGTAGCTGCCGTGGCCATTGCCGTGCCGACGGTTCTGCACCACGAGGTGGGTATGGCCTGCCTGGAGGCCGGGGTACATGTGCTGATCGAAAAGCCCATCGCTGCCAGCATCAGCGAAGCAGAATCGCTGGTGAACCGAGCTGCCGATTGCAATTGTATTTTGCAGGTGGGGCACATCGAGCGCTTCAGCCCTGTTTTCCAAAAGCTGGGCCAAGTCTTGCAAAGTGAAGAACCTCTGGCTTTCGAGGCTCACCGTCTCAGCCCCTATTCCGACCGCGCCAGCGATGTGTCGGTGGTATTCGACTTGATGATCCACGACATCGATCTGTTGCTGGAGCTGATCCCATCTCCCGTGACCCAGATTACCGCCAGCGGCAACCGCATCTCCAAGCTGGGCTACCTGGACTACGTCACGGCTACTCTCACTTTTGCCAACGGTGCCATCGCCACCCTCACTGCCAGCAAGGTCACCCACCGCAAGGTGCGCAAAATTGCCGTCCACTGCAAGAATGCCTTGGTAGAAGCAGATTTTCTACACAATGAGATCTCGGTGTACCGCCAGGGATCCGTCGGCAGCACCAGCGACTACGGCCAAATGCCCTACCAGCGGGATTGTTTGATTGAGAAAGTCCACACCGACAATATCGACAAGCTGCATGCCGAACTGGAGCACTTCATCAATTGCGTGCGGGGGGGCAACCAACCTTCTGTGGGTGGGGAACAGGCCCTGAAAGCATTGAGGCTGGCCTCGGAGGTAGAGCGGATTGCTTTGGATGGATGTGCCTGGAGCGAAGCCAAGCCCCGCCGTAGTCTCCTATCCTAGTCTTTAACGCAAGCCCCAGATGGGGGCAGAGCCCTGTTGTTGGCCCATAGCCATTCCAGCATCAGGCTGGGGAAGAAAAAGCGACATTCGCGCCCGCGGAGTGCAGCTCTATTGACAGCTCCCCATTCGGGTGGCAGCTTTTCGAGCGAGCAATGGGGCTCCCACCAGACTCAGGCAAGAGGTGGCATCCACAGCTGTGAAATCGGGCACGCAAGCCCCGGCAGCAACGGCGAGTCCAATTCGAGTCCAATTCATCTTTCCCAAGCAAGTTTTGATCAACACCAACTGCCTTTGCTGACGCCGGTAGACTTCCACTTGTTGCTGTTGCCAGTCCACCACTCAATACTCCTGTAGCCCAAGCCGACTGTAAAGCTTGAGCTTAGTTTGCTTATCTTGGCCAATATTGCGAGCTCCAGGGCTCAGCACTCCTACCGCCGATTCTGGGGCACTGTGGAGTTTGCCATCCGCCCCCAACGCTGTTCTCAGTCGAGAGCGGCTTACCCACACCACATCAGGAGCCACATTGTTATCTTCGGCAAAAATCACTCCCGGAGCAGTGTTGGCCAATCTCAGGCCCGTTTTCTCACTCTATTCGCCTTTCAAATTTCTTCTAAGATGCGAAACTGCACATGGTTAATGGCCAGCTCCCCAATTGAGGCTTGGTCGGTGTTGATCGTCTCGAAAGGGATCCCTTTGGCGATCTCGGCATGGGTCCAGGGCAAGCCCATGAAGTAGCGCTGCGAATAGGGGCGCTCCCCCCGATCGTCGGGGTTCGACTCCATCGGCACCCAACCCCAGCCGGGCAGATAAAACTCAATCCACACGTGGTTGTACTGGGGAAACAGCGGGATCCCTTTCAGTTCTGGATGGGGAGGACATTTGTAGCGCCCCACCGTGCGGCAAGGGATTCCATTGAGGCGGGCCAAAGCCAACAGCACCCCCACATATTCACCACAAGAACCGGAGCCACGCCGCAAAACCTCATCCGGCGGATCGATGCGAGAGGTGACCCGGTAGGAGAGCTTGTCGTAAACATAGGCCCGGATATTGAGCATTTTGCGCAGCAAGTTGGTCTCGCTGCCAACGGCCAGCCGCGCTGCCTCTCGGACAATCGAGGTGTCCATGGCCAGGTAGTCATCGTCCACCAAGTAGCGATCCCGCAGCTCCCTGGGCAAAACGGCAGCCTCTACATCCAGTGGATCGATGCAGTACTTGATACTGTAGAGATCCAGCACCGCCCGCCAGCCAAACAAGCGCACCTCATGGGCCCCCAGGGATCCCAGCGAAAACACCGCCACCTGTTGGCCAGATTGCTCTTCCACTTCAAACGGCAGACCTACCCAGTGCAGGCTGCGCACCCGTTGGCGAAGGCTGTTGCAGGGCAAGGCAATTCGCCAGACCAAATCGGGCAGGAAGCGCGGCTCTTCTTGGGCAATTTCTTCCACATAGGTCAGCTCCACCCGATAGCCGTGGGAGAGGGTGTAGGTGGCGCGTTCCCCCAGACACTGGGGCTGAAAAACTACCGGACAGGCAATGGGGGAATCCTCGGCCTCGGTTCCACTGCCGCCAGAGGGGTCGGGGGAGCTAGGGGGATCCAAAGGCCGCAGGCGTAGGGGGGCCACCCAGGTTTTATCGCGCAGGGCCACCGACAAGGGATCTGGAGCGTTGGGGTTGTCGTGGATGTAGGCTTCTTCGTGGGCATAGGCCACCCAGAGTTGCCCCCGCCAATGGGCCAAGCCTGTTGGCCCAGGAGAAGGGGTGAGGATACGGGCCAGTTCTCGCCCGGTCTGGCGCTCCAGCACGTAGATCGTCTCTTCCACCCGATCGCTCACCCAGAGGTAGTCTCCCTGCACCGCAATCTGTTCTCGGCCAACCCCAGGGGCAGGCATCTCCTGCACGATGAGACCACGGCTGGGATCCAGTTGCAGGATTTTTTCCCGTCGGTAGCAGGTGGCATAGAGGTAGCGGTTTCCCGTGTGGGGATCGCTCCAGAGGGCGATCCCTTCGATAGGGTAGGGGCACCTACACACTGGAAAGGCTTCCAGGGATCCCGGTTGCTGCAGAGCGGACATGGGAATGCGCAAGATTTGCCCCTCTTGCTCCCGACTGAGCCAAATCCACGCTTGATCCCCTTCTGACTCTACCCACAAACCGTAAGCGCCTTGGAAAGAATGGACATGATGGGGATTGAGCAGCAGGGTGTTGTGCTCTTGAATTTCCACCAAATAGCCCCTCACCCGATCCAAGCCCAACAGGCGATCTCCCCAGGTGGCCAAACCTTCCAAAGCGACCAGCCCCAACGGTTGCAAAGGGGCCACAGTTCCCTGTTGCTGCCCAGATGGAGGCCACCAAGCAGGCTGGGATCCTCTTGCCGTGGAACCTAGATTTTTCAGAGCACCCAGATCATTTGCCGGATG
>NZ_JANSIB010000022.1:20114-28629 GCF_047461895.1 Synechococcus sp. R55.8
TGGTGGCAGGGATCCTAGCCGGGGTTCTGGGCATTGGCGGTGGAACGATCCTGGTGCCCTTACAGGTCAGCTTGGGGATACCACCGGTTCAAGCTGCAGCCACCAGCAACCTTTCCATCGTTATGACCTCGATTGCAGGCAGCATCCAAAACTGGCGGATGGGCATGCTGGATCTGAAACGGGTGATCCTGCTGGGGATCCCCGCATTGCTTACGGCCCAAGTGGGGGCGATCATCGCCAGTCGCCTTCCCAGCTACCTGCTGTTGACAGCCTTCGGGGTGTTGCTGCTGGCCAACACTTATCTGGTGGAGCTGCGCAAAAAGGTGGCCACCCAAGCCCTGGAGACAGAGTTCCCGCCTGCTGCTGTTCGCGACAGTGGTGCGAAGTCCTCAGGACAGATGTCTCCCTGGTTAGCCCGCGCCCTGACCGGTGGCGCTGCCGGTTTGTTGGCCGGGCTGTTTGGCATCGGCGGTGGGGTGATCCTGGTGCCAATGCAGATCCTGCTGCTGAAAGAGACGATCAAAGTGGCGATTCAGACCAGTCTGGGGGCCATTGTAATCACAGCAGTTGCTGCCACCGCCAGCCATGCGGGCCTCAGCGATTGGATCTGGAATGGCCTGGGGTTCGGGGACGGCACCATCCACCAGAATGTGCTCTGGATCCCAGGTTTAATCTTGGGCACAGGGGGGTTAATCGGTGTACAGATCAGCACACGCACCCTGCCCAAATTGCCCGATGAAACCGTCAGTCTGTTGTTTCGGGGCTTCCTGGCCATTCTTTCTCTTTACATTTTTTGGCAAGCCTGGCAAGGTTATCGAGCTCTGTGAAGTGATCCTGGTCTGCCCCAGTGCTCGGGACAGCAGTCCTGGTTCCAAGCTACGGTCATTTGGATTTAAACTGGGACACTGAACTCAAACCCAAAATGTTGCATGCACTGATCCAGAAGGCTTTTCAAGGACTCCGTCCCGCTGGCGCGATCAGCAGCCCAGGCGTCTCACCCTAACCTGAAATGACTCTATCGGGTGTCGCTCCCAGCTTTCGGGCCTGATGACTCAGATGGATTCAACGGTTTGAAAGACTTGGCTACGCTGGACGCGCTTTCCCCTCAGAGGGCAGGGCTTTTGCTACTTGGGATAGATCCCCTTGTTTGCAGAGGTCATGCACAGGGTAGCTGCCGAAGAGCTTCAAGGTTTCAGCAATTGATTCCAGCGCCGCAACCACCTCGGCATCCAAATAGGGTTGGCCGATAGGGTTCTCCAAATCGACAAAAAAGACATACGTCCCTGCCGATTTTTTGGTGGGGCGCGACTCAATGCGAGACATATTCAGGCCTCGCTCCGCAAACACTTGCAGAGGTTTCAGCAGCGCTCCCGGCACGTTGTGGGGGAGGCTGAAGGCTAAGGAAGTATGGGATCCCCCCGGAGAAGCAGGATCGGCAGAGGTTTCACCCTGTTGACCGGAACGCGAGAGCGGCGCACGGCCAATAACCCAAAAGCGAGTGCAATTGTCGGGGTGATCGTTGATCGGGCAGGCCAAGACCGGCAGTTGGTAGAGGGTGGCAGCTCGTTCTGAGGCGATGACGGCGGCGCTGGGCTGCTCCTGCAGGCGATCCAATTCTTCGGTGGTCGAGCGGGTTGGGATCAAAGTGGCCTGGGGCAGATGGGATCTCAGCCAAGCCTGACATTGGGCCAAAGCTTGCGGGTGGGAGTAGACCTGCTCAATTTGCTCCAACCGCGAGGCACGTCCGATGAGGGCATGGCGAATGGGCAGGATCAGCGCCTGCCGGATCCCTAGCCCCTCCAGTTGCCACAGGGCATCCAAGGTCATCGAGACCCCCCCCTCCACCGAGTTTTCCACCGGCACCACCGCCCATTGTTGCTGGCCGGCAGCTACCGCCTCTAGACAGGCGCTGATCGTTGGGTAGGGCACCAAGGGATGGGATCCCTGGCTGTGCAGGTGAGGCTGCTCAGGGCAGGCCAGCAAAGCTGCCAACTCTGTGTAGGTTCCAGCAGGGCCAAGAAAGGCCACCGGCGAAGGGGAAACGTTCGCGCCAGCGGAGCGCAGCTCCATCAGAGCCATTCCTTCAATTGTCGCTAGGGGCCAGTTCTAACTCTATCGTCTCGGCGTCGCGCAGCAGCAAAGGACATTCAGGCTCCGGGCAACGGGGATTGGCCGCCACCTTGTCCATGGCCTTCACCACCTCCAACCGGATCAGCCTCTGCAACTCCTGATCCGCTTGAATGGCTTCTAAAGTTCGGAGAGAGCCGTGAAAACTGGTGGCGTATCGAGGCTGGAGGTTGTTCAAAGCCAGGGCGGCAGCATCGTTACAGAATTTCTCGCAGAAGCAGTAGCGCTGTTGACTCTCCATCAGCAGGATTTCATTGACCATCTCCAGAACAGCCCGTTCCATTTGATTTTCCAGGCTCTTCAGAGGCTTATGTTGCTCCGCCATCGCTACCTCCCAATGGGAACCGAATCCGCCGCCAAGTCCCTGTCTTTCAGGGAGCAGGAGTGCTCTCGATTACCTTCGATGCTGCTCTACTCTCTGTTGACACGTCAAGTCAAGCCCTCTGCTGCCGACGCGAACAGCCTCTGGCCCGCTCCTATCCGTGCTTGAGGCAATCCAATCTGTCGTGTCAGGCATCATCAAAACCCAGAGAATTAACCAACACTCTTGGCAGACGGGCAGAAAGTCCACACAGCAACTCATAGGAAATAGTACCCAACTGATCGGCCCAATCCTGCACAGATAAACCCGCATTTGCCAGATTGGGGCCCAGCAGCTCCACCACATCCCCCACCTGGATATCCGGCCTCTCGGTTACATCCCACATACATTGATCCATCGTGATTGTGCCCACCTGTTGGATCAAGCCGCCGCGCACCCATCCTCGCAGCCAGCCGGAAAGCCGCCGTGGGATCCCATCCGCATAGCCGATGGCCAGAGTGGCAATGCGACTGGGGCGAGAGGTGATGTAGTGATGCCCATAGCTCACGCCAGTTTGAGCAGGCACAGTTTGGATGTGGGTCAGCCGCGCCTTGAGTCGCAGAATCGGCTGCAGACCCGGCAGTTGCAAGTGGGGGGCAGGCGACAAGCCATAGAGGGCCAGTCCCAGGCGCACACGGGAGTAGTGGAGATGGGCCAGAGCGGCGGCTGAGTTGTCCAGATGCAGCGCCGGCAAGGGATCCCCGGCTTGGCGGATCTGTTCCACCACCTGGGCAAAGCGGGCGTGCTGCTGTTCCATGACCGGAGAATGGGGCTCGTCCGCCGTCGCCAAATGGGAAAACAAGCTACAGCCTTCCAGCTCCGGGATCCGACAAATCTGCCCCCACACGGCTGCAGCTTCCTTCCAGGGGATCCCCAAACGGGTCATACCCGTATCCACGTTGACATGCACCGGGATGGGTCGCCCGGCCCAACGGGCTACCTGGCGCATCAGCGGGATTTGCTCTGCACAGGTGAGGCTGACCTCCAACCGGGCTGCCATGGCCTGCTGTAGTTCTGCCCAGGTATTCAAAGCTCCCAACACCAGAATCGGAGCCTGCAGCCCCGTTTGCCGCAACTCGATCCCTTCGGCCAGGGTGGCCACACACAGCCCCTTGGCCCCAGCCGCAACAGCCACGGGAGCCACCAACTGCGCCCCATGCCCGTAAGCATTGGCCTTCACCACCGCCCAGATCTCGACGTTTGAGCCTAGGCGCCTCTGCAACAGCCGCAGGTTTTCTCGCAGCTGGGCTGCGTCAATTTCCACCCAAGCCCGACTGGTCAACAGCTCCAGGTCGATGGCCCAATCCAGCTCCGCCAAGGAATTGGCCTTCTGGGATCCCTCTCTCCAAGTATTGCCCTGCACCCCCGGAGCAGCCGCTCTCAAAGTGCCCTGCGCCGCCGGCGCGACCGGTTCTCGATTCACCGTTCACCCCCCACACCCAAAACCCGTCCTGATTAGATTTAGGTTTAGCGCAAAGTCCACTCCGGCGCCATCCACAGCAACGGCACGTCTGGGATCCCAACAGCCTCGTTGCTCTCCAACAGCCGGCCCAGCCAAGCGGCTTGCCTTTGCGAGGACAGTCCTTGGCTTAACAGGCGTCGCAGGACTCGTTGGAAGCCCTCTCCCTCACCCGCCGGCGACAAAGAGGGATCCCCGGTCATGCGCCGCAGATCCTCCACCGCTTCGGTGTAGCCCCCCAAAGCATCCACCAAGCCCACCTCCACAGCCTGTGCCCCGGTGAAGATGCGCCCATCGGCCAACTGTCGCACCCGGGCTTCATCCAAGCTCTGCCGCCGCGCGATCATCTCCGCCTCCAGCACCTCATCTGCCTTCTCTGGCAAGTGCTGGCGTCCTTGGGCCACATCGCGAATGAACTGCTCGAGGGTATCCTCCACCAAGTTTTGCAGAAGGCGCTGCTCTTGAGGAGTGGCACTGCGGAAAGGAGAGAGAAGGTCTTTGTACTCGCCGGTTTTGAAGGTCTGCGGCTCTATCCCGTAGTTTTCCAGCAGCTTACCAAAGCTGAGGCCGCTGATGATAACCCCTATGCTGCCGGTCAGGGTGCCGGGGTTGGCATAGATTTTGTCGGCAGCGCTGGCCACGTAGTACCCCCCACTGGCAGCAATGTTTTCTAGGATAGCGATCACCGGCTTGTCCGCCTCGTGCAGAGCAGTTACGGCACGGTAGAGTTCCTGGCTGGATCCCACAGCTCCGCCGGGACTGTTGATGCGCAGCAATACAGCCTTGACAGAGGGATCCCGTGCTGCCTCCCGCAACTGTTCCACAGGAGAAGTGGGCAGGCCTACCAAAGTCGAACCCCCTGGGCCGCCTATCGTTCCTTCCAGGGTGACCACCTCGATGCGATCCGCCCCCCGTGCGGCCTCTAGGCCAACCCCGCCTCGGGTAGGCTCTGGGGCAGGGCGCGTGCCCCCGACAATGGCCGCAATAAGGCAGACGACCAGCAAAGAAGCCGCCAAAATGCGGTTAAGCTGAGTTTCTTGTGTCACAGGCCCCTCAATTGCCACTGACTCCGTTCTACCACCCCGCGGGCTTCTCGCAACGTCTGACACCAAAAGGCTGAGAACCAAGCAAACTCCTCATCTCGGTTGAGCCATCCAAGCTATTGACAAGGATCCTCCACTTATTTACGATCAGGTTCCAGCGTTTTTTACCGCTGAGGCATCTTCTGCAGGTTGCCAGTGTAAGCTGGAGTAGAGGGTAGGATCCTTGAGCGGGATTCTGGCTCGAAGCCAAGTGATTGGGGCTTTAGCTCAGTTGGTAGAGCACTTCAATGGCATTGAAGGGGTCAGCGGTTCAAGTCCGCTAAGCTCCATCCCCAGAGGGCCGATAGCAGTCGTGGCTTCTATTACCATCTATTTCTACTGCTTGCGCTAGCGGGCCGGAGGCCTTAGCAGGAAGCAAGCGGTTGTTTGTTTCACCTTGACGGTGAGATAAGTGACTATGCGTTGCGAAACGGTTCAGCAACATCTCCCCAAGCCCAGACAGTCCTATCCAGCAAGGCTTCTGGGCTTCTTCTCTCCCCCTGGGAGAGGGGAGTTAGGGATCGACGCAGCAAGCCGTTTCATTGCTGTTTGAAATAATGAAAGTATTCTGCTTGGGAGCAAACCTTAGGCAGCAAGGGATCCTCCGCTGTTTTCATCCTTTCCACGGAGAGGATCCTGACCTATCTCAGGGGCTTCCACCAGGCGATTTCCCAACTCACGCTTGCCCCTCTCCCTGACGGCGGATTAAGAAGCGGATTTCCTGAAGGAGAACCTCAAAGCGTTGATCCGACTCGGCCTGCCGCTGCCGCAATTCTCGCACTTCCTGCCTTAACTCCAGGACGACTTCGGCGAGACGCCCTGAAAGGGTCTGCAAGGCAAGCTGAGCATCGGTAACCTGGGCAACTGTATTGGCCACCCTGGTCACAGCTTCGGCCAACTGGACAAACCGCGTCTCAATTTCCTCATTGGTCATGGCCGGGTGTGTCTTGCTTGGCTAATGATCAGCTCATTCTACCCTGCACGGTATGGAGTGTCACTCTCTGAGAATGGGCCGCAATTTTGAGGAAAAACCGGCTGGCCAACGGGGGTTATCAACCCAGGGATCCCCCATTCGCGCAAGTCAGCTGGCCAGCGCTATGAGGGTGGTGTAAATCCCTTGGAGGGACGCAGTGGCCTGGCTCCAGAGGGTGTGGGTCAACGACCACCTATCCAGACCCATGGCTCCACAGAGCAGCAGCAGATACAGGTTGGCAAACGTGAAGAGCGAGGCCGCCCGATCTCGATTGCAGGGATCCTGCAGCAACTGCACCGCCTTCCAAACCAAGAGGGATCCCAGCAGCGCCGCGACGCTCAGATAAAAGGATCCCAGCATCCCTAAGGGGTAAACCAGCAACAGGCTGACCGGAACCATCAGCAGCGCGTAGAGCAAAATCTGTGCGGCAGTGAGTCTTTCGCCCGCGACCACCGGCAGCATCGGCACCCCGGCACGGGCATAGTCTTCCCGCTTCAGAATGGCCAAAGCCCAGAAGTGGGGTGGAGTCCACAAAAAGATGATGGCGAACATCACCCACGCGGCCCAGCTGAGCTCGCCTGTGGTTGCTGCCCAGCCCACCAAAGGTGGGATCGCTCCTGCCGCTCCACCGATGACAATATTTTGCGTGCTGGAACGCTTCAGCCAGTGGGTATAGACCCCCACATACACCAGGATCCCCGACATGGCCAAACCGGCAGCCAGCAGGTTGGTGAAAATAGCCAACAACCCAAAGGCAGCCAAAGCCAGGATCCCCGAAAAAATCAGAGCATCCCGCGCCCGGATTCGACCGGAAGGCAGGGGACGATGGCGGGTTCGCTCCATCATCCGATCGATATCGGTGTCATACACCATGTTGATGACGTTGGCTGCCGCCGCCGCCATTCCTCCCCCCAAAAGGGTGATGAAAAACCTGAACGGGTCGGTGTTGCCTGCCATCCACATGGCCCCAGCCGTCGTCATCAGCAAGAGGGCGATGATCTTGGGCTTCACCAACTGGCTGTAGCTGCGCAAAACCTGGACAAGCGCCTGGCGCTCGCACCCCAGAGCACATGGGCTCTGCTCAGAGGGGATCCCCCCCATCGGGTTCTGGTAGGAAGCCTGACGGTCGACTAAAACGCTATCTTGCATGAAATTCACTCACCGGTCATTTCTGCGGTCATGGCCATCCACTGGCCTTCTTCCCCCTGGGTTCGCATTCGCCAGGCCAGCACCGTAAAACCCAGCAGACAGGCCAGCAAAGCTGCCCCCATCATCTGATGGGCCACCGTTAGGGGTTCTACCTGCAGCCGGTAATGATAGGTCAAAACACCGATCCCCACCTGGGCCAACAGCAGGCCAACAGACCCATGGCCCAAGAACTTGAGAAGGCGGGGGATCCGCTTGCGCCGCAGCCCGGTGGCCACCGCTACCGCCAACACCCCAAGGGTGGCCGGAGCAACCCCCAGCAAGTGGCTATTCATCACCCAGCACAGCTCGCCGGCAGCAAAGCATTGATGCAAAGCCCATTGGGAGGCCACCAAGGCGCCCAGAAGGCTCTGGACATACACCAGCAGCACCGCCCCCAAGCCCAGCCAAGGCAAGTAGCCGACGGAAAATGGCCCTTCACCCAGTCGCAGCGGCAGGATGGAGTCCTTAGAACCGGCTCTTGTCCAGATCAGTAATCCCAGGGTGAGCAAAGTGGCAAAGAACAGCAGGCCCGTGCCCAAGTGGGCCGTCACAATATCAAAGCGCAGCAGCTCCGTGACCGTCAGCCCACCCAGGATCCCTTGCATCAAGACCAGAACAAAAGCCCAGCTCAAACCCCAGGGCAGCCAAGTGGGCAATGCCTGACGCTTCAGCCAAGCAAACCCCATCAGAACCAGCGTAGCCAAGCCTACCCCAGAAGCCACCATGCGGTGAAACCATTCCAAAAAGACTTGTAGGTTCATCTGCTGGCTGGGCACAATTGCCCCGTAGCAAAGGGGCCAATCTGGACAGGACAGCCCAGCATTCATGACGCGGGTGGCACTGCCTAACCCCATCAGCAGCCAAGTGGCCAATGCTAACCCCAGTAGGGCTTGTCCCATACGCAGGGAAAGCTTGTCTGAGAGCACAGGATTCCGCTGGGAAGAAGGTTGGGATTGATGAAAGATCGAAGAATCCATTGCAGTTGAAGGCATAGCAAAGACTGGGCTGACGGCTCGAGCATCTGCACTGAAAAAGAGGCTGGGCTGAAAAAGCCTAGCCGGCTTGGTATCAGGCCATCTGGAAACAAAGACGCAGGTTACTCGCTGACTATTCCTCGAAGCCAATCCTAAATGCGGTTTTGTGGCTGGCGAAGGCTTTTTAAGAATTTCTTTCTCGGCGCACAGGTGTTCCGAATCCTAGGCACCTCTGGGAAGTCAAGCCAGCAGACCAATCCTTTTCCCCCTGGGAGAGGGGTCGCGGCAGCGGCGCGAAGCGTTTGGGCGGCAGCGGGAGTGTCTCAATCTCGTTTGGAATGACTACAATGC
>NZ_JANSIB010000023.1:0-11930 GCF_047461895.1 Synechococcus sp. R55.8
TCCCGACACTGACCCTACGGGTACAGTGCGGGGCTCCTGCGATTTCTAGCTGAATCTCGCTCACCGCTGCTGCAACCCATGACCAGCAGCAACTTTGTCGCTACCCCGCCAGCAGGAGCTCCCTGGGCATCCGTTCTCCCATAGCTAGGGCAACCAGCAAGGTTCGGCAAAAACAGGGCCAGAGGCATGCTCCCTCAAGCGATGAGCCAGTTATCACTGGAGTTCGCAAGCTGCCCAAGGCGGGATCCCCTACTCCAGGTCTCGACGGTTGGGGTTACGGGAGGGATCGTTGCTCAAAAAACCAAACACAAAAAGCCCCACAAAAAAGATGACAACCGCGTAAACAGAGATTTTCAGTAACAGCATAGTTTCAGCAACCCGTTTCCGACTGAATGAACCGATGAGGCGCTAAGGCAATGGTAAAGCAAGGGCGAACCACCCCAGAGAGGGGATCCCGTCAAACCTGAGACCCCGCAAAACTTCTTCACAACATCATACCTCTCAGAGGGCCTTTTTCCCGCAAATGGCCCCAGTCTCCCCCCGAGAGATCCTTTCATCCCATCCTCAGAAAAGGCTGCAAAGCCCGGCATGTTGGGGATCCCCGGCAAGAGCAGAGATTGTTAAGAAATATTTTGGACTGGAAACAAAGATTGCAACTCCTCAGCGGCAGCAACGCTCGCGGGCGACCGGGACATAGGAAGATAGGATTTGTGGCTTTGCCGGGTCTTGCCGGACGTGTGTTGGATTTGCCCATGCCTTTTGATCGGTTAGGTGACTTAGAGGCTCTGGATGGGCGGTCGGAAACTCAGCCGCAAACTGCGTCGGGGATCTATCGGCCTCAGGAGTTGCCGCTTTCCGATGGGATCCCGGCTTTTCTGCACCACTGGCCCCAGGGATCCCCTTGCGGACGGGTGTTGCTTTTGCACGGTAAAGGGGATCACGGCGGCGGGTTTTGCCCTTTGGCCGGCGAGTTGGCTGCTCAAGGGTGGGAGGTTTTGGCTCCCGACATGCGGGGATTTGGTCGCTCCGGCGGGATCCGCTGCTGGATCGACCGCTTCAGCCAATATCAAGCGGATCTGGAGAGGATCGCCCAGCAGGTCTGGCCGCAGAAAGGGATCCCGCAGATCTGGTGCGGGTACAGCGCGGGGGCCAACTGGGTTACGGAATATGCCCTCGCCCATCCCGACCAAGTGCAGGGCCTGGTTCTCATCTCTCCGGCTTTTCGCATCGACCACTATTTCACCCCTTTTACCCACGCCCTTCTGCAAGTTTTGGACAGGGTTATTCCCCAGTTGGCCTTGACCGGCCTCTACGAGCCGGCGCGGGTGACTTCCCTACCCGAGCAGCAAGCCGCCTTTGCGGCGGATCCCTACATGTGCGGTGTGACGCGGGCCAGATTTACAGCCGAACTGGTGCGCAGTGGACAGCGCTGCCTCGACCAAGCCCATCGGCTCCGCCTGCCGGTTTTGCTGCTTTACACCTCTGCCGATATCGTCGTCAATCCTGCCGGAGCTGTGGATTTTGCCCGTCGGCTGCCCCAGGGAGAAATCCACGATTTTCCCCAGTCCCGCCACGATCTTTTACACGACTGCCAAGCCGAAGCGGTAAAAGAGACCCTTCGCCGCTGGCTGGCTCGGCATTTTCCCTCTGCCCCCGATGTCGCCTCTCGCCGGACGACCAACTCAGCCCCTACCGACCTCATGGCAAAATAGAAACGCCCTCTTTCCCCCTGCTCTCATGAGCCAAGACCTGATCTACCGTCCCCGTCGGCTGCGGCGCACAGAGGCCTTCCGCCAGATGGTGCAGGAAACCCACCTGCGGGTGCAGGATCTGATCTATCCCCTGTTTGTCATGGAGGGGGAGAACCAGCGGCAGGAAGTGGAGTCGATGCCCGGCTGCTACCGCTACACCCTAGACCTGCTGCTAAAGGAGGTGGAAGAAGCTGCTCAATTGGGGATCCCGGCGGTGGCCCTGTTCCCGGTGGTGCCGGAAGAGAAAAAGGATCCCACCGGGCAGGAGTGCTTCAACCCAGAGGGCTTGATCCAGCGGGCGGTGCGGCGGATTAAACAGGAAATTCCCGAGATTTTGGTGGTAACCGATGTGGCCTTGGATCCTTACAACAGCGACGGCCACGACGGCATTGTGCGGGATGGGGTGATCCTCAACGACGAGACGGTGGAAGTTTTGGTCAAGCAAGCCCTCTCCCAAGCAGAGGCGGGAACCGACATTGTGGCCCCCTCGGACATGATGGACGGTCGCGTCGGCGCCATTCGGGAGGCCCTGGACGACCAAGGCTATACCGATGTGGCGATCCTGGCCTATTCTGCCAAATATGCCTCTGCCTTCTACGGCCCCTTCCGCGATGCCCTGGGATCCGCGCCCAAATCGGGAGACAAGAAAAGCTATCAAATGGATCCCGCCAATGCTCGGGAAGCCATCAAAGAGGTGGAGCTGGACGAGGCCGAGGGGGCGGACATGGTGATGGTGAAGCCGGCCCTGGCCTACCTGGACATCATCTACCGAGTTAAGGAATCGACGGATCTGCCCGTGGCTGCCTACAACGTCAGCGGCGAGTACGCCATGATCAAAGCCGCCGAACAAAAAGGCTGGATCGACGGCAAAAAAGTGATGTTGGAATCCCTACTGGCCATGAAGCGGGCTGGCGCCGATATCATCCTCACCTACTTTGCCAAAGAGGTGGCCCTGCTTCTCAAACAAGCCTAGGCAGAGGCAGCCTACGGCCTGGCAGACGGCTGGGTGGACTGCCCGATCCAGGAAGGGTGGGTGTTCTTCTCGTCGTCCGCCACCCAGGTACTGGGATCCACCAAACGCACCTGAATTTGATTGCGTGGCACCCGATTCAGCCGTTCCTTGATCAGGGCCTCCTGCTGCAAGGGATCCATACCTCGATCCACCCCCTCCTGCAGCCGAGAAATCCGAGTGGACAAGACCTCGATATGCCGCTCCAGAACCTGGAGCCGGTGGTGCTGAGCCAACTGCACCGGCAAGAGGCGATACAAACCACTGAGGGCAGCCGCCGTAAACAAGACATTCACCCCGATGTGACAGGCCATCTCCCAGACTTGAGGCTCGTGGCCAGGTTCTTGCCGTCCGCGCCGGCGGGAGCGCTGGACAGGGATCGTCCGCCGACCGGAAATTGGGAGAGAGGAGGGAAACCCTGCCCGAACCAGGGATCCCTGCCCTTGGGAGCGATGCACTCGTGGAGCAACAGAGATGTCCAGCCGCGGCCCAGCAACCTGCTCTGCACGCATAGACACGTGGCGAGCCGGGGTACGGGAAGAAGACTTGGGTGTCACGGGTGAAGGGAAGAAAATAGGGGGACGATGAACCACCTCTGCTGCCAAGAAGCGCAGCTAGGGCCTATTGAAGCCGATTTTTCCAGGTGTGTCAGGCTTTGCCGCAAAACATTTTTATTCTTGGGCTTTCTTGGGCTCTGCCACTTCGCCAAGCTCAGCAAACGGATGGCGGGATCCCAGGCAATGGCCAACGCGGGGCAGGAAACGCGCTAGGCTAGAGGTTCGAATAGCGGAAAGGCTCTGCACCGTTCAAAGGACAAGGGCGGCACAGGGCTTGTGCAGATGCAAGTCGGATCCACATCATGCGCATTGCCATCACGGGGGGGAGTGGTTTTATCGGGCGTCGCTTGGTGGCCCGTCTGCTGGAGCAAGGGGATCAGGTTTTGGTCTTGACCCGCCGCCTGGAGCAGGCCCGCCGCATTTTGGGGGAATCCCCCAACCTCAAGCTGCTGCCCTACGATCCCTACCAACCGCAAGCCTGGGCAGCCGCCCTGGAAGGGTACGAGGGGATTGTCAACTTGGCCGGAGAGCCTTTGGCTTCTTCTCGCTGGACAGAGACCAAGAAAAAAGAAATCCGTCGTAGCCGTGTGGAAACCACCCAGGCCCTTGTCCAAGCCCTCGCCTCCCTCAACCAAAAGCCCCAGGTGATGATCAGCAGCTCGGCGGTGGGTTACTACGGATCCCATCCGGCAGGAGAACCCTTAACAGAGACGGATCCCCCAGCCCAAGATTTTCTGGCAGGAGTCTGTCAGGCCTGGGAAGCTGCCGCCCGGCCGGTTGAGGAATTGGGGATCCGTTTGGCCATCCTGCGCACGGGGATTGTGTTGGGTCCGGATGGAGGAGCGCTGGGGCAGATGCTGGCCCCCTTTCAGTTCTTTATCGGCGGAACGATCGGCTCCGGCAAACAATGGCTGTCTTGGATCCACCGCGAGGATTGGGTGAGCTTGGTCTGCTTCCTGCTGGAGCAGGGATCCGGAGTGTTCAACGCCACCGCTCCCAACCCGGTGCAGATGGAAGAGTTTTGCCGAACCTTAGGCCAGGTCTTGGGTCGCCCCTCTTGGTTGCCTGTGCCGGAGCTGGCGTTGGAACTGCTGTTGGGCGAGGCAGCTCAAGTGGTTTTGACGGGGCAGAAAGTGATCCCGCAAGCGGCTTTGCAGATGGGCTTTACCTTCCAGTACCCACAACTGAAAGAGGCATTACGACAGATCCTCCTCCCCCGCTGACTTCTCTCTACGCCAATTATTCTTCCGTGAAATCGGCTTCCACCACCCCTGAAGCAGAGCTGGGATCAGGGCTGGCAGCCGCAGTGGGTGCCGGAGCCGGTCGCGATGCCTGGGGCACTTGCACAATTTGGGGAGTAAAGATGAATAGGTTGTACACCGTGTTGCGGCGGATGTTGTCCATCATCTCCAGGAACAGCTCGTAGCCCTCGTTCTTGTACTCGATCAGGGGATCCTTCTGACCGTAGCCTCGCAGGCCCACAGCTTCCCGCAGCGCCTCCATCTGCTGCAGGTGTTCCCGCCAGAGGGTGTCCACCTGTTGCAACAGGAAAAAGCGCTCTGCCTTGCGCATCAAACCGGGCTCAAAGGTATCCAGAAAAGCCTCTTTGGCCTCATAGGCCAGTTCTGCCTGCTTGATCAGGTAGTCCAAGATCTGCTCGTAGGAGAGATCCTGCAGGTCTTCAACCTTGAGGTTTTGCTTCAGGAGCGGCACAAACTCCTGCATCTTGGCGGTCAGCTTGTCAATTTCCCACTCTTCCGGGGGCAGCTCTGGGTTGACATGCGCTCGCACGATCTCGCCAACGGTTTTGCGCACATAGTCAAGGATCTTGGTCTTGAGGTTTTCCCCCTCCAAGATGCGCCGCCGCTCTGAGTAGATGGCCCGCCGCTGGTTGTTCATCACCTCGTCATACTCGAACACCTGCTTGCGCATGTCGAAGTAGTATACTTCCACTTTTCTCTGCGCATTCTCCAGGCTGCTGCTGAGCAGCGGGTGCTCGATGGGCATATCCTCCTCCACCCGGAACATGTCCATGAGCTTGGCTACCCGCTCGCCACCGAAAATCTTGAGCAGGTTGTCTTCCAAGCTGAGGAAAAACCGCGAGGAGCCGGGATCCCCTTGTCGCCCGGCGCGGCCCCGCAGCTGGTTGTCGATACGGCGGGATTCATGGCGCTCCGTACCGATCACATGCAGGCCCCCCAGCCTCACCACCTCTTCGTGCTCGGCCTCAGTAATTTTTTCGTACTCGGCTTTGATGCTGTTGTAAACCTCCCGCAGTTGCAAAATTAGCGGATCCTGCACCGGCGCTTTCTCGGAAGCTACTGCGATGAGATCCTCCACCACCAGCTCTGGCAGACGGTTCAGCCCATACTTGGTCACGGCTGCTGCCACCACTTCGTCTAAAGCTTGGTTGGTGCGGGCCGACAGCTCACAGGGGTAAAAATTGGGGGAGACCACCGTCCAGGATTTTTTCGGCTTGGGTGCTGTCCCACCAAATCCCTGGCCACCCCCCCGTCCCACCATCTGAACGGATCCCAAGGGGTTGTCGGCGTCCAATTGAGCCAGCTTGGGCATCAGCCGTTCCCGCAGCTTGAGGCGGGCCATGTACTCCGCATTGCCTCCCAAGATGATGTCCGTGCCTCGACCGGCCATGTTGGTAGCAATGGTTACAGCGCCTTTTCGCCCCGCCTGGGCAATGATCTCCGCCTCCCGCTCCACGTTTTCCGGCTTGGCGTTGAGGAGGTTGTGGGGGATCCCCATTTCCTTGAGCATGGCCGAGAGGCGTTCGGATTTTTCCACGCTGGTGGTGCCCACAAGGACGGGGCGCCCCTGGGCGTGCATGTGGGCAATTTCCTCGGCAACCGCTTGCCACTTGCCCCTTTCGGTCTTGTACACCAAGTCGGGGGCATCTTTGCGGCGGATGGGTCGGTTGGTGGGGATCACCGTAACTTCCAGGTTGTAGGTTTTGCCGAACTCGGCCTCCTCAGTGCGAGCCGTGCCCGTCATGCCGGAAAGCTTGGGATAGAGCAGAAAAAGGTTTTGGTAGGTGATGGTGGCCAGGGTTTGGCTCTCGCTTTGAATCGGCACCCCCTCTTTGGCCTCCACCGCCTGGTGCAGCCCATCAGACCAGCGGCGGCCGGGGAGCACCCGCCCGGTGAACTCGTCCACGATCACCACCTCTTGATTGCGGACGATGTAGTGGACATCCTTGATGAAGAGCTCTTTGGCCTTCACCGCGTTAAAGACAAAGTGCGCCCAGGGATCCTTGGGATCAAACAGGTCAGAGACCCCCAGCAACCGCTCGGCGGCTTCAAACCCCTCGTCGGTAAGGATGACGTTGCGGGCTTTTTCATCCACCTCATAGTGTTCATCTCGGATCAGCTCCCGCGCCACCTGGGCTGCCCGCAGGTATTTTTCGGAGGGGCGAGCCACCTGACCGGAGATGATCAGGGGAGTGCGGGCCTCGTCGATAAGGATTGAGTCCACCTCGTCGATGATGCAGTAGTTAAAGGGCCGTTGCATCACCTCCTTGATATCGGTGGCCATGTTGTCCCGCAGGTAGTCGAAGCCCAGCTCGCTGTTGGTGCAGTAGGTAATGTCGCAGTTGTAGCTGCGGCGCTTTTCTTCGGGTGACATGCCCTCTTGCACTAGACCGACCGTCAGGCCCAAGAAACGGTGCACCTGCCCCATCCACTCCGAGTCGCGCCGCGCCAAGTAGCCGTTGACGGTAACGATGTGAACCCCCTTCCCAGTCAGGCCGTTCAAGTAGGCAGGCAGGGTGGCGACCAGGGTTTTCCCCTCGCCGGTTTTCATTTCGGCAATCTGGCCTTCGTGCAGCACCATGCCGCCGATGAGCTGTACGTCGTAATGGCGCAAGTTCAAAACTCGCTTGGCGGCCTCCCGCACCACGGCAAACGCCTCCGGCAAGAGATCGTCCAGAGATTCTCCTCTGTCCAAGCGCTGGCGAAACTCTGTGGTCTTGGCCTTGAGCTCCGCATCCGAAAGAGAGGCGATCTCGATCTCCAGCGAGTTGATCAACTTGACGACAGGACGGTACTGCCGGATCTTCCGATCGTTAGGATCCCCGAGGAGCTTTTGTAGGGTTTGGAGCATGGGCAAGCCTAGGCCAATGAAGAACATTGATTAATGATGCGATCTTACCATTTTGACTTGGCCGGCCAGGGAGAGGTGGGCCCAGATGAGCTGAGAGGAGAACACCAAAGCCAACCAAAGCCATCAGAATGGATGAGGAGAGCCGGCAGTTACTTGCAGTCCGCGGCAAGAAAATGTCACTCTAGGGAGGCGAAGGGATCCCGACCAAACCGTACTCTGCCGAGGCTCATGAATTTTTTGGGTGTTGGACTGCCGGAAATGTTGGTCATCTTTGCGGTGGCTCTCTTGGTTTTTGGGCCCCGCAAACTGCCGGAGATTGGTCGCACGCTGGCCAAAACCCTGCGCAGCCTGCAGGATGCTTCCAGAGAGTTCGAGGCGCAACTGAACAAAGAGGCCCAAGAGCTGGAGAAAGCCACCCGCGGGACAACGGCTGCTGCCCCTCCCAAGGCTTCCCGAACAGCAGTCACCGAGTCAGTTGCCGATACGCCCCCCCCAGAGACGGATCCCGTCCCATCCGCAGCCGACGACGCTCAAACAGCAGACGCTGCCTAACCTATGGCCCGCTTCAACCCCCTTTGCTTCGGCCTGGAAATCACGCGCCTGTTCGAGCAAGGGCAGTCCTACTTTGCTCCTGCTAAGGTGGAGACCTGGCTGCGGCAGCATGGCCAAAACCCGTCTGACTATGAGATCTCGTTTCACCAGGAACTGCCCCCTGCCGGCTCTTCTGCGGCGATGTGGATTCGCATCGACCTAAAGCGTTGGGATGGCCAGCCGGTGGATCCCTGGCTATTGGAAGAGATCAACCGGGTAGATTGAGAATGGATTGCTCTTGGGGAGAGCCAGTCCCCACAAAGTTGAGGCTGTTGTCTACCGATGCCCAGTGCCACCCTGTTGGTATCTTGCCCTGATCAAAAAGGGCTGGTAGCCAAGCTCTCCAGCTTCATCTACAGCTACGGCGGCAACATCATTCACGCCGATCACCATACGGATCCCGAGGCAGGACTGTTCTTGAGCCGCATCGAGTGGGACTTGCAGGGCTTCCAACTGGAGCGAGGGGAAATTGTCCCCGCCTTTTCGGGTATTGCCCGTGGGATCCAAGCCAACTGGGAACTGCATTTTTCCGACACTCGCCGTCGCATTGCGTTGTGGGCCAGCAAGCAAAGCCACTGCCTTTTGGATCTGATCTGGCGGCAAAGGGCGGGAGAACTGCCCGCCGAGATCCCCTTGATCATCAGCAATCACCCCGAACTGGAATCGGTGGCCCGCTCCTTCGGTATCGATTACTACCACATCCCCGTTTCTCCAGAGGGCAAAGCCGCAGCCGAAGCCCGTCAGCTCGCTCTCCTGCAGGAATATCGAATTGACCTGGTGGTGTTGGCCAAGTACATGCAGGTCTTGAGTGGGTCGCTGCTCCGCCAAGCCCCGCCGGTCATCAACATTCACCATTCCACCCTGCCCGCCTTTGCCGGAGCCAACCCCTACCACCGCGCCCATCAACGGGGGGTGAAGATCATCGGCGCGACTGCCCACTATGCCACCGAAGATCTGGACGAAGGGCCGATCATCGAGCAAGACGTGGTGCGGGTCAGTCACCGCGATACCGTTGCCGACCTCGTCCGCAAAGGCCGCGACATGGAACGCCTAGTCCTGGCACGGGCAGTGCGGTATCACCTGGAGAATCGGGTGCTGGTGTACCACAACAAAACGGTGGTGTTTGCCTGATCAGCCCGCGGGCGCAGCGTCGCTCAACGGGATCCCTTTCTGGTTTCGTAGGAGAGCCAAGATCTCGTCCTTCACCTCTTGGAAGGAAGAAGTGCGCTTGAGACTGTAGTCGCGCCGACTGGGGAAATCAACCCGGAGCTCCCGTTTCACCCGCCCAGGATGGGACGTGAGTACATAGATGCGCTGGGCCAGAAAGACGGCCTCTTCCACATCGTGGGTAATCATCAAAATTGAGGTGCGCGTGCGCTGCCAGAGATCCAGCAAAAACTCCTGCATCGTCTCCTTGGTTTGCACGTCCAAAGCGCCAAAAGGCTCATCCATGAGCAAAATCTTCGGCTGGGCCGCCAGAGCTCGGGCAATGGCCACCCGCTGCTGCATACCGCCCGAAAGCTGCTTGGGCAGAGCCTTGGCAAAACGCTCCAGGCCGACGATCTCCAGAAAATAATCCACACGGGCTTCCCTTTCCTGCCGTTTTACCCCCTGCAATTTCAGGCCAAAGCCGACGTTCTCCGCCACGGTCATCCAGGGGTAGAGGGTGTAGGACTGGAACACGACTCCCCGATCCGCTCCCGGCCCAATCACCGGCTCCCCATCGACGCTGATGGATCCTCGGCTAGGCTGCTCCAACCCGGCAATCAGGCGCAGTAGGGTGGTTTTACCAGAGCCGGAAGCCCCCACCACACAGACAAACTCCCCCGACTCCACATGCAAATTCACCCCATCCAGAGCCAAGATAGGTCCACGACGGGTGGGGAAGGATTTGCTCAGGCCGACCACTTCCAAATGCACGACACCACCTCATAAAAAGGCCCAACGACAGGTCAAACGTACCAAGCGTCGCAGCAGCCAATCCAGCAGAAAGCCGATCAGCCCCAACACAATCAAGCACGCAAAAATCTCGTCGGTTCTAAAGAAGCGCTGGGCTAGCTGGATCCGCCTACCCAAACCCTCATTGGCGGCCACCAATTCTGCCACCACCACCAAGTTCCAAGAGGCAGCCATGTTGACGCGGAAGGTGTCGAGAATGTTCGGGGTGATGTATGGAGTGATCACCTGCAGCAACACCTGCCAGCGCCGCCCCCCCAAGGTGTAGGTGGCCTCGATCAGCTCTTTGGGAATGAACTTCACCGCATCCATGATCATCAGCATGTTGAAGAAAACGGTGCCGATGAAAATTAACCCGATCTTGGGGGCCTCATCCAAACCCAAGTAAATAATCAACAGCGGGGTGAAGGCAGGAGCGGGCATGTAGCGAAAGATGCCGCTAATCGGCTCGATCAAGGCGCGGATGCTGGCGAAGGTGCCCATGGCAATGCCGATGGGGGTCGCCACCACTGCTGCCAACAGAAAACCGCTGCTAACCCGACTGAAGCTGGCCAAGGTATCCTTCCACAGCAGGCCGTCTCGCCACAGGCGCAGCAGGGCCGCCCATACCGAAGGGGGAGAAGGCAAAAAACGCGGCGGTACCCACCCCGAGACCGATAGGCCCCACCACAAGCCGAAAGGCACCAGCACCGATAGCGCCGTCAGCAGCAAGGCCAAGGGGCGCGGGATCTCTTCGGCAATGCGCCAAAACACCGTCGGGGGCAGACTGGGGCGGGTGGGTGGAGGCGATTCAGCCGGAGCAGTCAGCATCGTACCTTACCTCACTGGTGGCCCATGAAGGGATCCCGGATATCTCTCACCGTCTAACACCCACCGACTCGGCATAGGCGCGAACGAAGCGGTCATCGAACAATGCCTCCAGATCCTTGGGCCCCTCCGAGATGAAGCCCACTCTCACCATGAAGTCCACCATTTGTCTGGCCGCATAGGGCATGTGCTGCATTCCCTCGCCGGGGCTGAAGGCTTTTAGGTTGTCTTCTATGGTGAAGAAACGAATGCCATCTTTGAACAGTTGCAGCTCCTCTGGGGTGACACCGGCACGTCTGGCCATGATTTCGTCGGCTCGCTGCGGGTTCTCCTCCATGAACTTCAGAATATCGAACCAGCTATTCACCAAAGCCTGCACCTGATCCGGCTGCTCGTCAATCAATTTTTGGCTGACCACCAACAAATCGGGAATGGCCCCTGGGAACTCCGCCGAAGAGAACAGCTCCTTACTTCCAGGGCGCTCCAGGGCTGTCAACCAAAAGGGCGGAAAGGCTCCCACCGCATCCACCTGACCGGCAGCAAAAGCAGCGGCGGCGGCTCCGGTTTCCAAGGGCACAATGATCACATCGTCGCGGGAAAATCCCTCCCGCTCCAGCCCCAGCGTCAGCAGAAAGTCACCCACCACGCCTTCTTCCACAGCCACCCGCTTACCCACTAGGTCGGCAATGGTGTTGATCCCTTCCCGGACGATGATCTTGTCGTTGCCTGCCGAGTTGTCGTTGACCAGCACCACCACCTGACCATTCACAGATTTCGGCGCGAAGGAGAGCGTATCGTTCAGGGTTTGGGTATTGGCATCCAGTTGTCCGGCGGCAAAGGCTTCCATCGACTCAATGTAGCCATCGAACCAGCGCAACTGCACGTTGGCCCCATTTTTCTTGAAAATGCCCTCTTCTTCTCCAATGGCCCACGGCCACCAACCTGCCCAATTGCTGTAGCCCATCTGAATGGGGGGTCGGGCCAGAGCGGGAGAGGAGCTTCCCAGCAAAAGGGTGGGCAACAACCCCAGCACCCAGGACAAAAACCGGCGGCGACGCGAGATCTGTGGAGAAGAAGTCATAAGCCTGGAAGTTCAAGTAACTGTGCAGCCAGCTTGAGAATGGCTGTTCGCTGGCCTGGATTCTA
>NZ_JANSIB010000023.1:12030-28419 GCF_047461895.1 Synechococcus sp. R55.8
GGGAAGCGGGAAGGGCGGGATCTGAGCTGGGCCGGTTCAGAGGGGGGAGCGGGATCCCGGAAGGCTTTTGCCTCCTGCTGAAGGTGCTGCATGGCCTGCTCGATTTCCTGAAGTCGCGCGTGGATTTGCCCTTGCCGCTCTCGAATAAACTCTAGCTCTTGGTTGAGCCGCTGCTTTTCGACAGTGAGCTGCTGCATTTCGGCATAGAGGGCGGATTCGGTTTGGCGGCGAGGGATCGAGCGCAGCTTGGGGCGAGGTCGAGTTCGGGGCACACGGGGCAAGCTCATAAGGGGGGATCCCGGAAAACGGCTTGCGCCTATCCTAGCGTGCTCTTGGCGGCCCTTCTATTCCTAGGTAGGATCCATTCGTCCGGTGTGGAAAACAGCGATGGTGGAAACTGGAGCAGACCTGTTGCAACGCTACGGCAGCGGTGAGCGGGACTTCAGCAACAGCCAACTGGCCGGAGCTGATCTGGCCGGGGCCGACTTGGCCGGGATCGACTTGGGGGGATCCATTCTCCGCCAGGCAAAGCTGGCCTCTGCCAACCTGGAGCGGGCCTACCTGAGCGGCGCCGACCTCAGCCAAGCGGATCTGCAGGGATCCAACCTGCGGCTGGCCAACCTAGAGAAAGCCAAGCTGCAGGGATCCCGATTGCAGGGAGCCAACTTGCGTGGGGCCAACCTGGCGGAAGCGGACTTGAGCGAAGCCGATCTCAGCCAAGCGGACCTGGCAGGGGCCAATCTCACCGGGGCCAACTTGAGAGGAGCCCTTCTTGCCCAGTGCAAACTCAAGCTGGCCAACCTGCGAGGGGCTTGCTACGACGCCACCACTCAGATGGAAGCGGATATCACTCCAGCAGAGCTGGGCATGGTTCAAGCCTAGAGGGGGAAATGGGGCTAGTCCTCCGGCTCCAAGTCCAGGATCTCCTGGATCTCAGCATCGGTATAGCCCACCGCCCGCAACTTCTCCGATACCGTCTGAATCTCCCCTGGAGACAAATCCTGCTGCCGTACCCGATCCCAGAGATTGGCCACAATCTGCAGCAGCAAACCGCTGCTCTCCGCCTCAAACAGCTCAAAAGCCGTGGCTAGCTCAATGGCCTGCAACACCTCCTCGGCACTGCCAATCGGCTGATCGAGGGATCGTTCCTCCAGCTCCACCAGCAACTGGCGCAGTTGGTTCAGGCCATCCCCAAGAGCAGACATACAGCAGGCTCCACAACGGCACTCGAACCCTCACCCTAGCAGACCCCTATCATTCCGCAAAAGGAATCCCGCCAATTCTGCGGCAGCTACAGCTATTCTGATTAAGAGAGCGATTCAACTGCAATCGAGGCGATTGTCGAGTCAGCATAGACAATCAACAACACCCAAACAACACCGAGAGGAGATGCATGAGTATGGCCCCAGTGAACGTCCTGCCCAATACCCCCCAGCCTTTAGCCGATGAGGGTGGCACCACCTTGGACTATGGCAGCGCGGTTTACCGGCAGGCCTACTCTCGCATCAACGGCATTGTGATCGAAGGGGAACAAGAAGCCCACGACAACTACCTCAAGCTGGCCGAGATGTTGCCGGAAGGGGCAGAGGAGCTGCACAAGCTGGCCAAGATGGAATTGCGGCACATGAAAGGCTTTCAATCCTGCGGCAAAAACCTGCAGGTAGAGCCGGATAGGGAGTTTGCCCGCACTTTCTTCACCCCTTTGCGCAACAATTTCCAAAAAGCGGCAGCAGCCGGAGACCTAGTTACCTGCTTGGTCATTCAGTCGCTGATCATCGAATGCTTTGCCATTGCCGCCTACAACATTTACATCCCCGTCGCCGATGAGTTTGCCCGCAAGATCACCGAGGGGGTGGTCAAGGATGAATATCTGCACCTCAATTTTGGAGAGCGCTGGCTAGGGGAGCATTTTGGCGAGGTCAAAGGGCAGATCGAAGCGGCCAACGCCCAGAACCTGCCCTTGGTCTGGCAGATGCTGCAGCAGGTGGACCAGGATGTAGAAGCCATCTATATGGATCGCGAGGCCATCGTCGAGGATTTTATGATTGCCTATGGAGAGGCGCTGGCCAACATCGGCTTCAGCACCCGCGAGGTGATGCGCCTCTCAGCCCAGGGTTTGCGGGCAGCATGACCCACCTCAGCATTCATCCTCTGCCGGCGGACTGCAGTTCTAGGCTGGCTACAGGCGGGTATGGACATGTTTTGATGGGATCCATCAGTTATCCAAGCGGGTAAACCTTTATGTTCGGCCTGATTGGGCACTTGACCAGCCTGGCCCATGCGAAGCGGGTGGCAGACAAGCTGGGTTATTCCGAATATGCGGAGAGCGACCTGGAGTTCTGGTGCATGGCTCCCCCTCAGGTGGTGGACGAGATCATGGTAACCAGCATCACCGGCCAAAAGATTTATGGGCAGTACGTCGAATCCTGTTTCTTGCCGGAGATGTTGGCGGGGGGACGGGTGAAGGCCGCCTGTCGGAAAGTGTTGAATGCGATGGCTCTGGCCCAGCGGCGCGGCTTGAACATTACTGCTTTGGGGGGATTTAGCAGCATCATTTTTGAGACTTTTCGCCTCGACAGTCTCCGGCGAGTCCGCAACATTGACTTGGAGATCCAACGCTTTACCACCGGCAATACCCACACGGCCTACATCATCTGTCAGCAACTGCAGTTGGCGGCCCAGCGCTACGCCATGGACTTGGCAGCCGCTACGGTTGCGGTGGTGGGGGCGACCGGAGATATCGGCAGCGCCATTTGTCAATGGTTGGTGGCCCACACTCACTTGGGCAAATTGTTGCTCATCGCCCGAGAGCGACGGCGTCTGGAGGAATTGCAGGCCAAGCTCAAGCAGGGGGAGATCTCTTCGCTGGAAGAGGCCCTGCCCCGCGCTGACTTTATCGTTTGGGTGGCCAGCATGAGCCAAGGCATGGCCCTCGATCCCCAAGTTTTGCCGGATCCCTGTGTCATCATCGACGGTGGCTACCCAAAGAACATCGCCTCCAGCTTGCAGCGAAAGGGACTCTACGTCATTGACGGGGGGATGGTGGAGCACTCTTTGGATATTGAATGGAACATCATGCAGTTTTTGAATGTGGCCAACCCGGCCCGTCAGCTTTTTGCCTGCTTTGCTGAATCCATGCTGCTGGAGTTTGAGGGGCTGTACACCAATTTCAGTTGGGGCCGTAATTTGATCACCCTTGAGAAATTGGATCTGATCGGGCAGCTTTCCCGCAAGCATGGGTTCCGCCCCCTCATGCCCGAAGCCTAATTGAGATTCAAAATGAAGAAAGCCTCAGCCCCAGCAGAGGTGCTGGCCCTGGTCAGGTCAATCACCAATCGAGTAAACTACCCGACACCAACCGCTAGGCGGTACGGAGCGGGCTTTTAGTAGCCCTGCAGTTAGCAAGCCAACCACGAGCCTCTGGGGTGGTTTACTGCACCCCCAATCGACCGTTACCAGTGCCTTAAAAAAAACCGTTTCTGGTGCCCGCAGTATTATTATAGCATTCCTCCCAACACTGACTTTATAGGTACAGTGCGGGGCTCCTGCAATTTCTAGCTGAAGACCAAACGCCGAGAGACGGTCGCCATGCCCCAGTCCTTTACAGCCCACCTTTGGCAAGCCATTCAGCCCATCTACAAGCAAATCCTCGATCACCCCTTCAACCGAGAGTTGGCAGCGGGCAGCCTATCGCGGCAGCGGTTCCAGTTTTACTTGCAGCAGGATGCTCTTTATCTCACCGACTTTGCCCGCGCCCTGGCCTTGATCGGAGCTCGTTCCGAAGGGGCTGAGCAGGTGGTGAGTTTCTTGAACTTTGCCCTGGGAGCCATTGTGGCCGAACGCAGCCTGCACGAAAGCTATTTTCGCCTCTACGACATTCAACCCGAAACAGCCTATGCCCCTGCCTGCTTCGCCTATACCCGTTTTTTGTTGGCTGCGGCGGCTGTGGATCCCTATGAGGTGGCCATTGCCGCTGTGCTGCCCTGCTTTTGGATCTACCGAGAGGTGGGATCCACCATCTATCGCACCGCGCAGCCTGACAATCCCTACCAACAGTGGATCGACACCTACGCCGGGGAAGAATTTGCCCAAGTGGTGCAGCAGGCTTTGGACATCACCGACTCCGTCGCTCAGCAGGCTACAGAACCGCTGCGGGAAAAGATGAGGGCAGCTTTTGTCACTGCCTCCCGGTTGGAATGGCTGTTTTGGGACAGTGCCTATCGCCTCGAATCTTGGCAACCCGCCTAATCCTCAGCCGGTCGGGCTGGCTTACCAGACAGCAACTGCTGGGCTTGCGCGAAAACGGCATCCAACATCGGCTCCGTCAGCAGCCGTGTGGCCGTGTTGCGCCGGCTGGGATGGTAAGACGCCAGCAAATAGCGACCCTCTGCCAAAGGAATAACGCAATTGTGGCCAAAGCGGGGACGGGGCCTGAGAGGTGGCAAGAGCGTCAGAGCGTGTTGGAAGGCAAAATGCCCCAACGTCAGGATCACTCGCACCTGGGTTAGCAGCTCCAGCTCTTGCTTCAGGTAGCCCAGGCAGGTCTTGGCTTCTATGGCGGTGGGGCGGTTCTCCGGGGGCACACAGCGCACCACTGCCGAGATGTAGCAATCCTGCAATTGCAGGCCATCCTCTCGGTGGGTAGAGGTGGGCTGATTGGCAAACCCGGCTCGGTACAGGGCGCGAAACAGCCAGTCCCCGCTGGGATCCCCGGTAAACACGCGCCCGGTGCGGTTGCCCCCATGGGCTGCCGGCGCCAACCCGATCACCCACAGCCGCGCCTGCGGATCCCCGAACCCTGGCACCGGTCGGCCCCAGTAGAGCTGGTCGCGAAAACGGGCCACCTTCTGAAGGGCGACTGACTCTCGCCAGGCCACCAAGCGGGGGCAGCGGCAGCAACTGACGATTTCAGTTTGCAAAGTGGCCCAATCCTGGAGACCCAGCGCCTCACTCCTCCTCGTCGTCATCCTCCTCTAGCTCGTCGAAGGCAGGGGTGGAATCGTCGATCAATTGATCATCTTCCAAGATCAAACGAGGCGGCAGCTCCGGCAACACCGCAGGCTCTTCCTCCTCTTCGTCAGGCTCCGGCTCGGCGGCAATCTCCTCGTAGGTGGTGAAGCCCGTGCCTGCCGGGATCAAGCGCCCGATGATTACGTTTTCCTTCAAGCCGCGCAGCCAGTCGGATTTGCCCTCAATGGCCGCCTCAGTCAGCACGCGGGTGGTTTCCTGGAAGCTGGCCGCTGAGATGAAGCTGTCGGTATTCAAGCTGGCCTTGGTGATCCCCAGCAGGACGGGCGTGTATTTGGCCGGCGCTCCTCCAGTAATGGCCATGGTGGCATTGATCTGCTGGATTTCCCGCAACTCCACCAGCTCCCCCGGCAACAGGATGGTGTCGCCACCATCATCCACCCGCACCTTGGAGGTCATCTGGCGCACCACGATCTCAATGTGTTTGTCGGAGATCTCCACCCCCTGGGAGCGGTAGACGTTCTGCACTTCGTTGACAAAGAAGCGCTGCACCTCCCGCAGAGCCAACCGTGCGGCTTGGTCATCTCCCAAGGTTTGGCGATGGTACTCGTAGTAGATCTCCAAGAGGTCGTGGGGGTTGGCAGGGCCATCGGTTAGGGGATCCCCCACCCCCACCGGCTGTCCATCTACCACGATCAAGCTCTGCCCCGGCAGCACAGGATAGTCTCTAACCGTGCCATCGGCTTCGATGACCTTGAGATCTGGCTCTTCTCCGCGCCAGCTCAGTTGAACGGTGCCGGGCCGCTTGGCCAGAACACACATTTCCTTGGGCTTGCGGGCCTCCAGCAGCTCCTCAATCCGTGGCAGACCCTGGATGATGTCCCCTGTCTTGGCCCGCTCGAACACCAAGAGGGCCAGAGAATCCCCCCGCTGCACCAGATCGCCATTCCGTACCTGCAGGATGGCACCCGCAGAAACCAAGTAGGGCCGCGCCATCCGCAACAGGACTTGGCCGTCCGTTATCTGCATCACCTGTCCTGACTGTGGAGAAGGGATCCCGGGAGCAAGCTCGTCCCCAGCCCGCACCAGCGCCCCCACTTCCACATTGGCTGGGCCCGTCAGGGGCACCTGCACCAGATCGTCGTCGGTAATCACCAGCACCCGCCGTACCACCTCCGCTCCCTCGCGGATCCCTTGGACGATCCCGGCCTTTTTGGCTTGGATTTCGGTGCGGGCGATAACATCTCCGCTGGCGATGGAGTCTCCTTCCTTCACCAACAGCCGCGTGTGGGTACTCCCCTGCGTCAGATCCGCTTCCACGTCGCGGCGCAGCAACAGGGTTTCCAGAATCACCAGTTGCAGGCGGCGAATATCTGGATCCTTCTCATCTTGGATCAGCTCGATATCGGCCTTCAGTTGTGGGGCGTCGGTATCGATTTCCAGCACCAGTTGGGTGCGCAGGAGCTCTACAGGGCCTACCGACTTCACCCGCTCCCCATCTTTGAAGGGAACCCGCTGCACCGCCCGCAGACGAATGGAGCGACCGGACTCGCTGGTGGACTCTTGAGTGGGCACCAAGGGCCGGTCGGGGATCTCGTACTCCTGCACCGGACGCAGCAGCAAGCCTGGGCCTTCGGGAGTTTCCACGTGTTCCAGGTAGACCAGTCGGTCGGGAACGATGCTGCTGAGCACCGGTTGCCCTGGCTGGATTAGGGTGCCACTTTTCACTTCCAAGTCGGCGGGGTTGTCCACCAGATGCAGGGATCCCGGCTTGATGACAATCTCCCGCAGAATGTCGTTCTTCTGGATGACTTCGACAACACCGGCATTCTGGCAAAAGATGTCTTTCACCACCTCAGTGCCTGCTTCCACATACTGGCCATCGTCCACGTTCAGCAGGGAGATGTCCTTGTTCACCTCGTGGGTCTCTTCTGGGATCCACAGCAGGGTGCCGCCCTGGATGACTTCGTAACCTTGCTTGGCCTTGCCGCGCCGTGCCACCTCAATGCCGGCGAACTTCACCAAGCCTCCCGTCTGACTGCGGAAGTGGTTGTCGATCAGCTCCGCCACCACCTCATCGTTGCCCACTTTGGTGCCCGGAGTAGCCTTGAGAACAAAGGTCTGCCCACTGGAAGTGTCCAGCAAAAATTGTTCCCGCCCCTGGTGGGATTCCACCCGTACCCGTGCTTCCCGCAACACCACCGAAGCGTTGATGATCTCCACCTCGCGCCCACTTCTGGTGTCGCTGCGCTCCGGTAGCCGCACAATGCCGCCATGCTCCGTCACCAGCGAGGTTTCGGCGATCACATCCCCCGCCTGCACCCGATCCCCGTTTTTCACCACCGGCTCGGCCCCCGGAGGCAGGTTGTACACCTGTCCAGACATCACCCAGATCAATCCCTGCCGCTGGGCAGTGTAGGTGGTGTTACCCTGGCGGTCAGTCTTCTCCTCGATGGGCAGATCGGCAAAGCGAATTTCTCCAGCCAGGTCGGCCACCACCTCTTTCTGGGCTTTCTCGGTGCTCTTACGGCTGGCCTTGGCCAGGGACACCTCTGCAATCAACTGATCCCGCTGCACCTGGGCTCCGTCCCGCACCAGCAGGGTGGATCCCTGAGTCATGTCGAAGGACTCCCGTTGACCGTCTGGGCCTTCCAAGATGATTTGGTTGTTTACCTCCACTTGTAGAGCATCGTCGCCGTGGCGGGTACGGAAGGGGCGGGTGCGCAGATTTTTCGGGAACCGCACCACACCCGCAAAGGGGGCGCGAATTTGGCGGGCCACCTCCCCTGTAAACACGCCTCCCGTGTGGAAGGTGCGCATGGTCAACTGGGTGCCCGGCTCCCCAATCGATTGGGCGGCGATGATCCCGACCGCTTCCCCCAGATCCACCAGGCGGGAGTGGGCCAAGCTCCAGCCATAACACATCCGGCACACGGAGCGGTTGGCTTCACAGGTGAGGGGAGAACGCACCATCACCTGGCGGATGCCAGCCTCTGCAATGGTTCTAGCCAAGTCGTGATCCACTTCTTGGTTGCGGCGGGCGAGGATCTCCTGGGTTTGTGGATGCACCACGTCGCGCGCCAACACTCGGCCCACCAAGCGCTCCTCCAGAGACACCACCACCTTGTCCCCGTCCATCAGGTATTCCAGAAGGATGCCCTGCTCAGTGCCGCAGTCGGATTCCCGCACGATCACATCCTGAGACACGTCCACCAAGCGGCGGGTGAGGTAGCCAGAGTCGGCGGTGCGCAGGGCCGTATCCACCAAGCCCTTGCGGGCCCCATAGGAAGAGATGATGTACTCGGTAACGGTCAGGCCCTCGCGGAAATTGGTTTTGATGGGCAAATCGATGATCTCCCCCTGGGGGTTGGCCATCAGGCCGCGCATGCCCACCAACTGCCGTACCTGGGAGACATTCCCCCTCGCCCCCGAGTTGGCCATCATGTAAACGGAGTTGAGGGGATCGTTCTGCCGGAAGTTGTTGAGCATCTCCTCTTTGATCTGGTCGTTGATCTGGTTCCAGGTGTCGATCACCTTTTGGTAGCGCTCCACCTCTGTGATTTCTCCACGGGTATAGCGCTCGGTGGCCGCCTCGATCTCGGCTTCCGCTTGTGCCAACAACTGCCGCTTGCTGGGGGGAACGCGCAGATCTTCGACGCTGATGGAGACGGCTGCCTGGGTGGCGTATTTGAAGCCCAGGGTCTTCAGAGCATCCGCCATCTGAGCGGTGCGGGCTGTGCCGTAGCGGGCAAAAGACCAGGCAATCAGGTTACGCAGCTCTTTTTTGCCAATTTGATAGTTGCGAAAGGGCACAGGGGGCAAAGGGGCGTCGGCTTTGTTGCCGTCGGCAGCCTGCCGCGCCAGGCCAGCGGAAAATCGTCCTTTTTCGCTCATGATGCCTCGCTAGAGAGAAGGGGAGAGAAGAGCCGTCCTACGGCAGAGGGTAACTACGCAGACAAAATATCCTGCACGGTCTTGTTAAAAATGATCCGGCCCGGCGTGGTGCGAATGTACTGGCTGATCACGTTGCCGTTTTGATCTTCGCGGATACGGCGGTAGTTGGTGATCTTGAGGCGGATGCCGCCCGCTTCTTCGATAATTTGCGGCTCGGACTCTTTTTCGCCCTTGCCCAACTCCATCGGGCCGTGGTAGCGCACCCAGACCTTGCTGTGCAGGCCGATGGCACCGCAGTCGTAGGCGATGAGAGCATCTTCCAAGCTGGCGAAGAAGCGATCGCCAATATCTGGCGCGTGGGGGTTGTCCGCCGTCAGGTAGTAGCATCCCAGCACCATATCTTGGCTGGGGGTGATGATGGGAGCGCCGGTGGCCGGGGAGAGGATGTTGTTGGTGGCCAGCATCAGCAGGCGCGCTTCCGCCTGGGCTTCCAACGACAGGGGCACATGCACCGCCATCTGGTCGCCGTCGAAGTCAGCATTGAAGGCGGGGCAAACCAAGGGGTGAAGTTGAATCGCCCTTCCCTCCACCAGGATCGGTTCAAAAGCTTGGATCCCCAGGCGGTGCAGGGTGGGGGCACGGTTGAGCAAAACCGGGTGGCCGTCGATCACGTCCTCCAGCACATCCCAAACCTGCGGGTCGTTGCTTTGGATCAGCTTTTTGGCGGCCTTGATGTTGTTGACGATGCCCCGCTTGATCAATTTGTGGATGACAAAGGGCTGGAACAGCTCGATGGCCATCTCTTTGGGCAGGCCACACTGGTGCATGCGCAGGTTGGGCCCCACCACGATCACCGAACGCCCGGAGTAGTCCACCCGTTTGCCCAACAGGTTTTGCCGGAAGCGCCCCTGTTTGCCCTCGATGATGTCGGAGAGGGACTTGAGGGGACGGTTGTTGGCCCCCGCCACCACGCGCCCCCGCCGACCGTTGTCGATCAGCGCGTCCACCGCCTCCTGGAGCATGCGCTTTTCGTTGCGCACAATGATCTCCGGCGCCATGATCTCCTGCAGCCGGGCCAGACGGTTGTTGCGGTTGATCACACGACGGTAGAGATCGTTGAGGTCGCTGGTGGCAAAGCGGCCCCCATCCAACTGCACCATGGGGCGCAGATCCGGCGGGATCACCGGCAGCACCCGCAACACCATCCACTCCGGACGGGATCCGGTGGCGATGAAGTTGTCGATTACCCGCAGCCGCTTGATCAGGCGCGCCCGCTTTTGGCCGCGAGCACTGGTGATCTCCTCCCGCAGTTGCTCCGCCTCTTTTTCCAGGTCGATATCCTTGAGCAGGCGCTCGATGGCCTCTGCCCCAATCATGGCCCAGTTCTCCGGCAGTTGCAGTTCGGATCCCTCCTCGTACATCTGATCTTCGATCTCGAGGAATTGATCCTCCGTCAGCAGTTGTTTGTAGGAGAGATTCTGGGCATTGCCCGGATCCACCACTACGTAGGCGTTGAAGTACACCACTTGCTCCACATCCCGCAGCGGCATGTCCAACAGGGTGGCGATGTGGCTGGGGATCCCTTTCAAATACCAAACGTGGGTGACCGGAGCGGCCAACTTGATGTAGCCCATGCGGTGGCGGCGCACCCGCGACTCGGTTACCTCCACCCCACAGCGCTCGCAGACGATCCCCCGATGCCGTACCCGCTTGTACTTGCCGCAGTGGCATTCCCAGTCTTTGGCCGGCCCAAAGATGCGCTCGCAAAAGAGACCATCCATCTCCGGCTTGAGGGTGCGGTAATTGATGGTCTCGGGCTTGGTGACTTCCCCCACCACTTGACCATTCGGCAGGGTGCGCTGGCCCCACTCCATAATCCGTTCTGGAGAAGCCAAGCCGATTTTGACATAGTCAAAGCGTTGCTCTGTTTTGGCCATCGCCGTTTTCCTCCTGGCTTGCTGAACCCAAAGGAGAGGGAAGCCCCACCCTCCTTCGTGGGTTGAAGGGGATCCCCGTCACGTTCGCGTCAGGGGTGGGGAGCGCTCTCAACCCTCAAAAGTCCTCTTCCTCCTCCTCGTCCTCATCTTCCTCAAGGCTGCGGCTGGCATTCGCGTCAGCGGTGCGGAGCACTCTGGTAAAGGCGGGTGATGGCGAGAGATCCTCAGCCGTAACCGATTCATAAGTGGGTCGAGAGGGAGTGTGACGGTTGGAAGTATCGGCCATCAGATCCACTTCCACATCGTGGGTTTGCCCTTCGCTGTCCACCTCCACCTTGTGTACAGACACATCTAGGCAGAGGGACTGCAACTCCCGTACCAGCACCTTGAAGGACTCCGGCGTGCCGGGTCGAGGGATGGGCTTGCCCTTGACAATGGCGTTGAGAGCCTCGTTGCGCCCCACCATGTCGTCGGACTTGACGGTGAGCAACTCCTGCAGGATGTAGGCTGCCCCAAACGCCTCCAAAGCCCACACCTCCATCTCCCCAAAGCGCTGGCCGCCCTGCTGCGCCTTGCCCCCCAGCGGTTGCTGGGTCACCAAAGAATAGGGGCCGGTGGAGCGGGCATGGATCTTGTCATCCACCAAGTGCACCAGCTTCAGCATGTAGGCGCGGCCCACCGTAACGGGCTGGTCGAAGGGCTCCCCGGTGCGACCATCAAACACCTGGATTTTGCCGCAGTACCTGCCTTCCGGGTTGAAGATCCAGTCCTTGCCGGTCTTCTCTCGGGCTTCCCTCAGCTTGGCCTCCACCGTCAGACGGGAGGCTTCTAAACCGTGCATCTCATCAAAGGGCATCAGCTTGAAGCGCACTCCCAGATGTTCTGCTGCCCAGCCCAGCAGGCACTCGTACACTTGGCCCACGTTCATCCGGGAAGGCACCCCCAAGGGGTTGAGCACCACATCCACCGGTGTGCCGTCCGCTAGGTAGGGCATGTCCTCAATCGGCAAGATGCGGGAGATGATGCCTTTGTTGCCGTGACGGCCCGCGATCTTGTCCCCCACCTGGATTTTGCGCTTGAGGGCAATGTAGACCCGCACCACCATGTTGGCGCCGGGAGGCAGCTCATCCCCCTGTTCGCGGGTAAAGATGCGTACATCCACCACCCGACCGCGCTCGCCGTTGGGCACCCGCAGCGAGTTGTCCCGCACATCCCGAGCCTTTTCCCCGAAAATGGCCCGCAATAGCCGCTCTTCTGGGGGCTGATCCGACTCCCCTTTGGGGGTGACTTTGCCCACCAAAATGTCGCCGGCCTCCACCCAAGCCCCAATGCGCACAATGCCGTTCTCATCCAGGTCCCGCAGGGCATCTTCCCCCACGTTGGGGATTTCGCGGGTAATCTCCTCAGGGCCCAGTTTGGTTTGCCGGGCCTCGATCTCGTGCTTCTCGATGTGTACCGAGGTAAAGACATCGTCGTAGACCAGCCGCTCGCTGATCAAGATGGCATCTTCGTAGTTGTAGCCCTCCCAGGGCATGTAGGCCACCAACACGTTTTGGCCCAAAGCCAACTCGCCCCCTTCGGTCGCCGGGCCATCCGCCAGCACCTGGCCAGCCACCACCCGATCCCCCGTATAGACAAGGGGACGCTGGTTGAGGCAGGTGTCTTGGTTGGAGCGCTGGTATTTCTGCAGGCGATAGACAATTGGATCCCCGCCGTCATCTGGCCGAACCACGATTTCGTCGGCGGAAACGTAGGTCACCACGCCATTGGTGCGCGACACCACCACCATGCCGGAGTCCCGTGCCGCCTGGGCTTCCAGGCCAGTGCCCACATAGGGCCGATCCGGCTTGAGCAGGGGCACCGCCTGCCGCTGCATGTTTGCTCCCATCAAGGCACGGTTGGCGTCATCGTGCTCCAGGAAGGGGATCAAGGAGGTGGCCACCGAGATGACCTGCACCGGCGCCACTTGGACGTAGTGCACTTCTGTGGGGTGGGCGGTGGTGAACTCTTGGCGGTAGCGCACCGGCACCAAATCGGCAGTGATGCGGCCTTCGGCATCCACCGGCACATCCCCAGGGGCTACGCGGTACTCGTCCTCTTCATCGGCAGTGAGGTAGACCATGCCCAGATCTTTGCGCACCACGCCGTTCTCGACCCGGTAATAGGGGCTTTCGATAAAGCCGTACTGGTTGACGCGGGCGTGGGTGGCCAGGGATCCAATCAACCCGGCGTTGGGGCCTTCTGGAGTTTCGATGGGGCAGATGCGGCCGTAGTGGCTGGGGTGGATATCCCGCACCGCAAAGCCGGCCCGTTCCCGACTCAGGCCGCCGGGGCCCAGGGCAGATAGCCGCCGCTTGTGGGTCAGCTCCGCCAGGGGATTGGTCTGATCCATGAACTGGGAGAGCTGGCTGGAGCCGAAGAACTCCTTAATGGCCGCCACCAAGGGTTTGGGGTTGACCAAAGAGGCCGGGGTGAGGTTTTCCGACTCGGAGACTGTCATCCGTTCTCGGATGATCCGCTCCAGGCGATTCAGGCCCACCCGCACCTGGTTTTGCAGCAGCTCGCCCACGGAGCGCACGCGGCGGTTGCCCAGGTGGTCGATGTCGTCCACATGGCCGATGTCGTACTCCAAATTGATCAGGTAGTCGATGACGGCCAAAATGTCGGTGACGGTAAGCACCCGCACACTTTCGGCTACGTTGAGGTTTAACTTTTTGTTCAGCTTGTAGCGCCCTACCCGGCCCAAATCGTAGCGTTTGGGGTCGAAGAAGCGGGATTCCAGCAACTGCTGGCCACCCGATACGGTGGGGGGTTCCCCGGGCCGCAACTTGCGGTACAGCTCCATTAGGGCTTCTTCTTCGGTGTAGGGCCCCTCTTTCTCCATGGTTTTCTGGAAGAATTCGGGGTGGCGCAGGTTGTCGTAAATCTCGGAGTCGCTCAGGCCCAAGGCTTTCAGCAGAACTGCCGCCGAGAGCTTGCGGGTTTTGTCGATGCGCACCCACACCAGGCCGTTTTTGTCGGTCTCGAACTTCAGCCAGGCACCGCGGTTGGGGATGAGGCTGGCGCTGTAGGTGCGACGCCCGTTTTTGTCCAGCTCCGATTTGTAATAGACGCCGGGGCTGCGCACAATTTGGTTGACGATCACCCGCTCGGCGCCGTTGATGATGAAGGTGCCCCGATCCGTCATCAAGGGCAGTTCGCCGATGAAGACGTCCATGTCTTTGATCTCGCCGGTCTCTTTGTTGATCAGGCGAGTGGGCACCCGGATCTGCGCTTGATAGGTGGCATCCCGCCGCTTGGCCTCCTCAGGGTCGTAGCGGGGGCGGTTGATCTTGTACCCTTTGGAGGGATCCCCAGGGCGATATTCAGGCAGGAAGTGCAGCTCCAGCTTACCAGTGTAATCGATGATGGGGGAAAAGCTGAGAAGCTCCTCTTCAAACCCTTCTCGCAAAAACCACAAGAAACTCTCCCGCTGAATCTCCACCAGGTCAGGAAAGGTAGGAGCGACAGGGGATGGCACTGCTAATTGTGTCATGCGTTGCTCGGGAGGGGTCGCGCTGCAGTCAGGCCTTCCATTATAGAAACCCCGCCAACGATCGTCAACGAACGTTACAAAGGTCGAGGGGCTGTCCGGATCCCTTGAGGGCTCACTTGGAAAATCTCGGCAAAACCGCTGGGGATCCCCTTTTGGCTGCCGGAGCAGGGACGATTCCCACCGTGCCTTAAGGATTGTTCACATCCATTCACACTCAGGCAGATTATTCTAATCTTTGACCGTTCTTACGGATCATCCGCTGCTCCAGCTCGGATTTCCGGTCGACCGTGGGGATCGGAGGGGTGGTTCTGACAGGCTCAGCCGGTCGCCAGGGTGGACGCGGCGCCGGTCTTTGTCGCTTTTGAGATGCACGCTGTTGATGCAGGCTAGGGGGCAAGACGCGGAGCCATCAATCATGAGAAAGGATCGGGAATGGGTTTACAAAGCTTCTCAGGCTGGGGAAACCTCCGGATGGCTTGCAGGTGATCCAGAAGCGCAGTTTGTTGGCAAGGAGGGTTTTGTGAGTCAAAGCCACAACAATCAGAATAAGAATGATTTGAGTAACCGGGACAACAGCCTGTCGGCCCAGTTGCGGGAGGGCACCAAGCAGTCCCACACCATGGCCGAGAACATGGCCTTTATCAAGTGTTTCCTGAAGGGAGTGGTGGATAAACGGGCCTACAGCCGCTACCTGGGCAATTTCTACTTTGTCTACAGCGCTTTGGAAGAAGGCTTTGCCCAACTGCGAGAGCACCCCCTGGTGGGCCGGCTCTACTACCCAGAGCTGTGGCGCAAGGCCAGCCTGGAGAAGGATTTAAATTATTTTGTTGGCCCCAACTGGCGCTCTTTGGTCAAGCCCTCCCCTGCCTGCCAGGTCTATGTCAACCGCATTCGGGAAGTGGTGGAAAAAGATCCGCTTCTGCTGATCGCCCACGCCTATACCCGCTACATCGGTGACTTGTCGGGTGGCCAAATCCTCAAAAACATCGCCCGCCGGGCCATGGGCTTGCCGCAGGGGGAAGGAACGGCCTTCTACGATTTCGAGCAGATCCCTCATGAGGGCAAATTCAAGCAGCGCTACCGCGCCCAGCTGGATGCGTTGGAGCTGGATCAAACCACCATCGACCGCATTGTGGCAGAGGCCAACTATGCCTTCAAGCTGAACATGGATCTGTTTAGGGAGTTGGAGGGCAATTGGCTGTTGTCGATGGCCCGCTTGGCCTGGAATTCGCTGCTCAGCCAGTTTCAACGCAAGCCCACCCGTTCTGAGGCAGCCGCTCCCAGCTCCTAAAATCCGGATTCCAGAGGGCAGTGAGGCGATGGGTTCTGCTGCCTATCTCCCCTCTCCCTCTGGGAGAAGAGCCGGGGGTGAGGATCAGTCACATTCAAGAGTGTCGCGGGTGGCCCGACCGGTTACAGGGTTAACGCCGGTGGCCCGTTCGCAAAGGATGGAGAGGGCGTCTTGGCGTATTAAGGCATTGGTGAAATCGGCCCCATCAATTTGGATCCCTTCGACTCGGGCCAGCCACATCATGCTGTCCTGCAGTTGCGCTTCTCGCAGATCCGCACCCTGTAAGTTGGCCATGTCCAAAGTGGCCCCCCGCAGGTCGGCCCCGCGCAAGTTGGCTTTGCTGAGATTGGCCCCGAATAGGTTTGCCCCTGCCGCCTTCACATGGCTGAGATCGCTTTGGCGCAGGTTGGCCTTGAGAAACTTCCAGCCGCTCAGGTCTTGCCCTGCAAAGCTCACCCCCTGCAGATCTCGTTTGGTGTAGTCCTCTGCCTGGGCCGGGGATCCCAGCGGAGTAACCCCCAGGCAGAGTATCAGCCCGCAAACCACCATCCCCCGCAGGAAACGGCTCAGCCAAGACCGCCTCGCCAGAACCGAAGCCAGCCAAGCAACAGACATCGTGGATCCCTCCCTCAAGGAAACCTCCATGGCTTGGGAATTGCTTCTGGTTTTATCTTACCGGATAGGGATCCCGCCGGCAGATTGGGCTATCATGAACTACCCCACCGCATAGGCGGATGGGGTTTCTGATGCCCCATTCGCTTGAC
>NZ_JANSIB010000024.1:0-10684 GCF_047461895.1 Synechococcus sp. R55.8
TATCGCTTCACCGTTGAGCAGTAATGGTCAGCAGTGTTCAGCGTAAATGTATCAGCATTCCTGCCATCCTCTGCTCTTGGCTTCCCAACGCCTCTTGCTGTTCAGCGGCAAGGGAGGAGTGGGCAAAACAACCCTGACCTGCGCGCTGGCTCGCCAACTGGCCCAGGTGGATCCCCAGCGCCGTCTGCTCCTGATGTCCACAGATCCCGCCCACTCGCTGGGGGACGTGCTGCAAATCTCGGTTACGGATGTGGCCCAACCCCTGCCGGATCGCCCCAATTTGCAGGTGCGGGCTTTGCAGGCGGAGATTTTGCTGCGGTCTTTTCGGCAAACCTATGGGCCGGCCCTGGAGCTCATTGCCGAGCGGGGCAGTTGGTTTGGCCGAGAGGATTTGCTGCCGATCTGGGATTTAGCCTGGCCGGGGGTGGATGAGCTGATGGCGATTCTGGAGGTCAACCGGCTGCTGGCTGGGGAGGAGGTGGATACCGTTATCTTGGACACGGCCCCCACCGGGCACACCCTGCGGCTGTTGGAGCTGCCCGACTTTTTGGATAATCTGCTGGCCGTGTTTGCCACCTTTCAGGCCAAGCACCGGGAAATCGCCCAAGCCCTGACGGGCACCTATCGACCGGATGAGGCGGATGCATTTTTAGCCCAGTTGCAGAGGGAACTGGAGGGGGGCAAAGCCCGCTTGACCACTCCGGAGAGCACTTCTGCTTGGCTGGTGATGATCCCGGAGCAGTTGAGCGTGGCGGAAACCCGCCGCTTTTGTCAGCAACTGCAAAACCGCCGCGTGCCCATCGGCGGTCTTCTGGTCAATCAGGTGCTGCTTGCAAGAGAGAATAACAGCCAACCTTCGCTGCCCGCTGCTCTCCCCTCTCCTCTCTACTCGGCGCGGCAGCAAGAACAGGGGCGCGTGCTCAAAGCCCTGCAGGAGGAGCTGCCCGGATATCCTATCTGGATCTGTCCCTATCAACTGCAGGAGCCGGTTGGGTTGGCGGCCCTGGATGAGCTGGTTCAGCAGCTTCGCCCCTTGCCAGAGGTGCTGCTGGAGTTGGAAGGGATCCCAGAGCAAAAAGCAGAGAGCCAAGAGAAGAGAAAGTCTCTCTTCTCCACCCTCTTCCCTTCCTTCAGGGGGATCCCGTCCCTACCGGATTTTTTGACCCAAGGGATCCGACTGGTGTTGGTGGGGGGCAAAGGGGGTGTGGGCAAGACGACGGTGGCCGGGGCCCTGGCTTGGACCTTGGCCAAGCGCCATCCCGACAAGCAGCTCTTGCTGGTCTCCATCGATCCGGCCCACTCGTTGGGGGATCTGTTTCAGACGAAACTGGGTCAGGATCCCATCCCCCTGCTGCCCAACCTGCTGGGGCAGGAGGTCGATGCGGCGGCGGTGCTGGAGCAATTCCGGCAGGATTATCTGGAGGAGGTGGCGGCCATCTTGGCAGGGGAGGGGACGGCAGGGGTGGAAGTCCAATACGACCCACAGGCGTGGCGGCAACTGCTGCAGATGCCCCCACCCGGCTTGGATGAGGTGATGGCCCTGTTGAGTGTTCTCCGACAGGAGACGAGCGGGCAGTTCGACCTGGTGGTGCTGGACACGGCTCCCACAGGCCATCTCTTGCGGTTTCTGCAGATGCCCCAGGCTCTGGAAGGTTGGGTAAGCTTGGCCCTGAAGCTGTGGCTGAAATATCGGGATGTGGTGGGCAGGTCGGAATGGGCGCAGCGGATGCGGGAGCTTTTGGCCCAGGTGCGGCAGCTTCGGCAGCAGCTCCAGGATCCCCAGCTTGTCACCTTTATCCCCGTCTTTAACCCCGAGCAGGCGGTTCTGGCGGAAACCGAGCGTCTCTTGGCGGAACTGGATGCTTTGGGGATCCCTCATCCCTACGCCGTTCTCAATCGGGTGTGGTTGGAGGATTCTACCCCCTTTGGAGAGGCCCTCTGCCGTCGTCACCAGACTCTTCTGGCCCAGCTCCCCCAGCCATTTTCCCAGCAGGCTATCTTGATCATTCCCTCGCTGCATTCTCCCAGCGTGGAGAATATCGGCTCCTACTTGTTGGCTCCTCAGGAGCCCTAACCTAGGGGTAGACCTTGCTCACCCAAAGCGTTATGGATCCCAAGTTGGAAGAACGCGCCCGCGAGCTGCGCACCCTGCTGCAGAAGGCCAGCATTGCCTACTATGTCCACGATGCTCCCATCCTGGAAGACAGCGTTTACGACCGCCTTTACCGCGAGCTGCAAGAGCTGGAGCGGGCTTACCCTGAACTGGTCACCCCCGATAGCCCTACTCAGCGGGTGGGAGAAAAACCTGCAGAGCATTTTCCCACCGTCTTCCACCGCATCCCCCTCTACAGCTTGGAAAACGCTTTCAACCCAGAAGAGCTAGAGGAGTGGCAAGAGCGTCTGCTGCGAGTTTTGGGCCGTGCCCCTGTTCCCGACAGCAGGACAGAGGGAGAGCTGGAATATGTATGTGAGCTGAAGATTGATGGCGCCGCCTTGGCCCTAACCTACATCGAGGGTCTTTTGGAGCGGGGTGCTACTCGGGGGGACGGACAGGCCGGAGAGGACATCACCCCCAACGTGCGCGCCATTCGTTCGATTCCCCTGCGGCTGGCGACAGCAGATCCGCCTCCCGTTTTGGAGGTGCGGGGGGAAGTCTATCTGGCCCTAGCCGAGTTTGAACGGATCAACCAAGAGCGTCGTTCCGCCGGGGATCCCCCCTTTGCCAACCCGCGCAACTGTACTGCCGGTACCCTGCGGCAGTTGGATAGCCGCGTTGTGGCCGCCCGCAAGCTCAGCTTCTTCGCCTACGCCCTCCACTGGCCGGAGGGATGGCCTGCCGGGGATCCCCCGCAAACCCAGTGGCAGTGTCTGCAGCAGCTCAAGGAATTGGGATTTCCAGTCAACCCCCTTTCCCAGGTCTGTCGGGGCTTGGGAGAAGTGATCCAATTTTATGAGCGATGGCGGGGTGCCCAGCTCCCCTACGCCAGCGACGGGGTGGTGGTGAAATTGAACTCCTTGCGGCTGCAGGAGGAGGCCGGCTTTACGCAAAAATTTCCCCGCTGGGCCATTGCCCTCAAATACCCTGCCCAGGAAGTCCCCACCCGCATCCGCGCCATCCTCGCCAGCGTAGGCCGCACCGGCGCCGTCACCCCGGTGGCAGAGTTGGAGCCGGTTCCTCTTGCCGGCACCCTTGTCAGCCGCGCCAGCCTGCACAATGCCGATCGCCTGCGGGAGCTGGACGTGCACATCGGCGATACTGCCATCGTGCGCAAAGCCGGGGAGATCATCCCGGAGGTGGTCGGGATCCTGAAGGAATTGCGCCCTGCCGATGCCGTTCCCTACAGCCTGCCCAGCCAGTGCCCGGAATGCCACACCCCCTTGGTTCGTCCCCCCGGCGAAGCCGTGACCCGCTGCCCCAACCCTGAGTGCCCGGCTAAGCTGCGGGGCCAATTGCAGCACTGGGCCAGCCGCGATGCTTTGGATATCGAAGGCTTGGGGGAAAAGCGGGCAGCCCAATTGGTGGAGAACTTGGGAGTGCGCACCGTAGCCGATCTCTACCGCCTCACCCCAGAGCAGTTGCAGGGTTTGGAGGGAATGGGATCCCGCTCCAGCCAAAAGCTGGTGCAAGCCATTCAGCGCTCTCGTCAACAGCCCTGGGAACGGGTGCTCTACGGGCTGGGGATCCCCCATGTGGGGGTGGTCACTGCCCAGATTTTGGCCGGCCATTTTCCCACCCCTGAGCTTTTGGCCCAAGCCAGCGCAGAAACCATCGCCCAGATCTACGGGATAGGCGCGGAAGTGGCGGAAGCGGTGGTGGCCTGGTTTGCCGATCCCGCCCACCGGCGGCTGCTGCAGGAGTTGCAGGCGCTAGGGATCCCCGCTCTTCCTCAGCAGGAGAACCCTGCCGTCTCCCAGATCCTGGCCGGGAAAAAATTCGTAATCACCGGCACCTTGCCCACCCTCTCCCGCCAGCAGGCCAAGGCTTGGATTGAGAGTCGGGGGGGCAAAGTCACCGCCAGCGTCAGCCGCCAAACCGACTACGTGGTGGTGGGCTCTGACCCCGGCTCTAAGCTGGAGCAAGCCCAACAACTGGGGATCCCCCTGCTGACCGAAGCGGAGCTGTTGGCGCTGGATCCCACCGTGGAATCCGGTGATCTGCATCCTTGACAGGGTGGATCCCCGAAAAACTTGGGTAGGGTGGGTTGTCTTAGCGGCAGGGATAGTTTATGATTCACCTCTAGTGAGGAGTGGACGCCAATAGGGGGAAGCGAACGAAACACGGACAGTTCCTTCCCCTTTTTGGTTACAAAAAGGCGCGGCCACACCTCCAAAAAGTATCCAACTTAACTGAAGGATTCCTTTGCCAGTGCCAGATAAGTTCAACTATGATGGGATCAGCGGAGACGCATGTTTCCGTTCACTCCTCACACCATCTTCCGCTCGGCGTCAAGTCGGGCGGTTTTTCTATAAATCCGTCCAAAGGATGTATGACCATTCCCGATAGCAGCGAAACGGCTCACCCCTTCCATTTCCAGTTTTCCTCCTTGTGAGACACTTGGGGAGAACCGAGGCTGTGGCGTTTGCACGGGTAGCGCAGAGCGCTGGAGAAGCTTATGGTCACTTTGAAGCAAGAATGAAACACCTCCGTTGCATTGCTTCCCAGCTCCCTTTTGAAGAGTGGGTGGTCGCGGAAGCGGCACGGAGCGCTTGGAAAGTGTCTCAATCCAGTTTGAAATGACTATATCTCCAGTCTTTCCAGTTGATCCCCATGGGAATCTCTTGGCACCCTGCCCCCTTGGGGATCCGGAAACAGGCCCTACGAGCCCAGTGGAGATGCTAGACTAGTAGGTCAGTGAGATTCCACCAACTTCGGCCTCCTTACGCTTTCGCAGCCAATTTGCGACTGGATTGGAAGGTTTAGTTTTCTTCTGGCTTTTGCCGGATTAGGATAGCCAAGAGCAAGCAGCAACGAGGATCCCATGGCCAAATATGACTCCCATCTAAAGTGCTCCTTCTGCAACAAGTCACAGGATCAGGTGCGTAAGTTGATTGCGGGGCCGGGGGTCTACATCTGTGACGAGTGCGTGGAGCTCTGCAACGAGATTTTGGATGAGGAACTCTACGACGGCAACACTCCTCCTGCTGCCGCCCCTGCCGGCGGCCGGCGTGAAGCTCCTAAAAAATCCTCCCGCAGCCTGCCTTCTTTGGCGCAGTTGCCCAAGCCGCAGGAGATCATGCGCTATCTCGACCAATATGTGATTGGCCAAGAAAAAGCTAAGAAGGTTTTGTCGGTGGCGGTTTACAACCACTACAAGCGTCTGGCTGCCAAGGCCAACCCCGGTAGCGTCGGAGTTTCGGAACTGGATGAGGTGGAGCTACAGAAGTCCAACATTTTGATCATTGGACCCACTGGCTCCGGCAAAACCCTGCTGGCGGAAACCCTGGCTCGCATGTTGGATGTGCCTTTTGCGGTTGCAGATGCTACCACCCTTACGGAAGCTGGCTATGTGGGCGAGGATGTGGAAAACATCCTGTTGCGCCTGCTGCAGGTGGCGGACATGGACGTAGAAGAGGCCCAGCGCGGCATCATCTACATCGACGAAATCGACAAAATTGCCCGCAAAAGCGAGAACCCCTCCATTACCCGCGATGTCTCCGGCGAGGGGGTGCAGCAGGCTTTGTTGAAGATGCTGGAAGGGACAATAGCCAACGTGCCTCCCCAGGGAGGGCGCAAGCACCCCTATCAAGACTGCATTCAAATCGACACTTCCAACATCCTCTTCATTTGCGGGGGGGCTTTTGTTGGCCTGGAAAAAGTAATCGAGCAGCGCATTGGCAAGAAATCGATGGGCTTTATCAAGCCAGGGGAGCAATTGTCGGTTAGCCGCGAGCAACGTATGGCCAATGCCCTCAAGGCTTTGGAGCCTGAAGACTTGATCAAGTACGGCATGATTCCCGAATTCACGGGGCGGCTCCCGGTAGTGGCGACTTTGGATCCGCTGGATGAGAAGGCGCTGGAGGCGATCCTGACGCAGCCCAAAAACGCCATTCTCAAGCAGGCGCAGAAGCTGTTGCGCATGGACGGGGTGGAACTGGAGTTCGAACCTGCCGCCATTGCTGCCATTGCCAAAGAGGCTTATCGCCGCAAGACCGGGGCTCGCGCCCTGCGGGCCATTGTGGAAGAGCTAATGCTGGATGTGATGTACGAGGCACCCTCCCGCCGCGACCTGAAATACATCCGCATCACCGCCGAGATGGTGGAGCGCCGTTCCACCCGCGAGCTGATTCCTCACCCCTCTACGCTGCCCAAGCCTGAGTCGGCCTAGAGTCGCGGCCCTTCCGATCCCTGCTGGATGAACTTATGATCTGTTCTTGAAAGAGGGGGCAGGAGATCCTATGGCAGGGACTGCGTTCCGCTGGCGCGAACGACAGCGGGTGGATCGTGAATATGCGGTAATTGGTCTGGGGCGCTTTGGTTCTAGCTTGGCTCTCACCTTGATGGAGCGAGGGCACAATGTCTTGGGGATCGACCGCAGCCGTGAGATCGTGCAGCGCCTGGCGGATCAGCTGACGCAGGTGGTGGCACTCGATTCCAGCGATGAAGATGCGCTGCGAGCGGTGGATATCCTCTCCTTCGACACGGTGGTGGTGGCCATTGGCAGCGATTTTGAGAGCAATTTGCTGACGACGGTGGCCCTGAAAAGTCTGGGGGTGCGCAATGTGGTCTGTAAGGCGTCGACCGAGCGGCAACGCTCTATTCTCCTGCGAGTGGGGGCAGATCGGGTGGTGTTGCCGGAGCAAGAGGCAGGGCGCCGTTTGGCTCAGGTGTTGACAGCACCGGGGATCCTAGATCAGCTAGAGCTGGAGCCGGGCTACAGCATTACGGAATTACAGGTGCCGGAGGCGTTGGTGGGCCATACGCTGGCGGAGTCGGATCTGCGTCGCCGCTTCGGCATCACGGTGCTGGTGGTGAAGCGAAAGCAATCGCTGGTGGTCTCTCCCCCCGCAGACTACCTGCTGGAAAAGGGGGATTTGCTGGTGGTTCTGGGGGCCAATACCAACATCTCGCGGCTGAATGAAATGTAGGGAGGGATCCGATGAGAGAGGACTCCGCCCCGCTTCCGCGAGAGGAGGGGCCTGAGCGCTTGGTTCCACCGGTGCCATCCCGCGCCCGCTACCTGCCGACACCGGGCTCGGCATTGTCTCAGTCCTCTAGGGCCTTTGGGAATCGTCTGCAGTGGTTTTTGGGGGGGGACAGGCGTCGCCCGCTGCCACCGCCATTGCGCCTGGTTACAGGGTTGGGGCTCTTGGCAGTGGTGGGAACTCTGGTGCTCATGTTGCCGGGGATCGGGCGCGGGGATCCCTTGAGCTGGAATGAGGCGCTGTTTACGGCCATGTCGGCCCTGAGCGTGACGGGGCTCTCGACGATTGTGGCGGCGGAGGATCTCACCCTGTTGGGCCAGATTGTGCTGCTGATCCTGATTCAGATTGGCGGGGTGGGCTTCATGGTGTTGGCGGTGGTGGTGTTTCAATTGATCGGGCGGCGCATTTCCCTCCTCAATCGCTTGGCGCTGTGCAATTCGCTGGGGCTCATCGATCCGGGGGCGATCCTGGAATTGACTCGGCGGGTGCTGCTGGGGGTCACTCTCATTGAGTTGGGGGGGGCTCTGCTGCTCTGGGTGCATTGGCGGGATCTCTATGGGCCGGAGCGGGCGGTTTTTCTGGCTATTTTTCACGCGGTGTCCGCCTTTTGTAATGCGGGATTCGACCTGTTTGGCCGGGAAGGGATCCCTACAGACGGTCTGTCGCTGGCGATTTTGGCCGGTCTGATTTTTATCGGCGGTTTGGGCATCCCAGTTTTGTCGGATTTGTTAACCTGGCCACGGGGCCACCGCCCCTCTCTGCACACCCGGATTACCCTGGGCGTGGTGGTGGTTTTGCTCTGCACGGGCGGCATTGGCTTGTTTTTGGGAGAGAGCTTGCCCGGCGGATCCCTGCTGGAGGTGAGCTGGCCCCGCCGCTTGGGCCTGACGTTTTTTCAGTCGGTTTCTGCCCGAACGGCTGGGTTTGCCGGGATCCCCATTGAGGATTTGACCCCGGCAAGCCAGTTGCTGCTGATGGCTCTCATGTTTATTGGGGCAGCCCCAGCTTCTATGGGGGGCGGCATGACCACCGGCACCTTGGCGGTGTTGGTGTTGGCCCTCTGGGGCTATGCCCGCGGTTTGCCCAGCGCTCAGATTGCCGGGCGCAGCTTGGATCCCTCCATGGTGCGCAAGGCGGCAGCGGTGTTGACGGTTTCTCTGTTTGTGGTATTGTTGGCGGCTTGGTTGATTTTGCTGACCCACAGTAACAGTAGGTTGGATCCGGTGTTGTTTGAAGTGATCTCCGCCTTTGCCACCTGCGGCCTCTCGACGGGCTTTACCGGGGAGCTCAACTGGTTTGGCCAACTGATCATTGTGCTGGTGATGTTCTGGGGCCGGTTGGGGGCATTGACCATTGTCTTGGCCTTGGCTCAACAACAGCCCCGCCCGTTGGTAACCTACCCTGAAGAGTCGATCCTAATCGGTTAGTCCAGAACTGAGGAGAGAGCAGCCTCCGTTAGACTGAGTAAGGGATCCCTTCGTCCCTCTCGTTACCGGGAGCCATCCGTGTCCAAGTTCCTTTTAATTGGTTCTACTGAGCCCTTCAGCGGTAAGTCGGCTGCCATCTTGGGTTTGGCCAAGCATCTGCAGCAGCAAGGGATAAAAGTCACCTATGGGAAGCCCATCGGTTCTTGCGAGCGGGAAGATTGCTCGCTGGAAGGGGGCGATCCGGATATGCGCTTTGTGGCGGAGTCTCTGCGGCTGACGATGGATCAAATGCCGCCGATGCTGCTCCGGCTCAACGAAGAGGCTTTGCTGGCTCAAATGAAGCGAGCTCCCGGGGATCCAGCTCCAGAGTGCCCGGTTGCCCCTCTGTTGGAGTTTGTCCAGCGCTCCCCTGCCGATTTGGTGCTGCTGGAAGGCCCAGCCGATCTTTACGAGGGGGAATTGTTTGGCCTGTCGCTGGCCAAGATGGCCCAAGCCCTGGATGCTCCGGTACTGCTGATCAGTCGCTACCATTCCTCCTTGGCTGTTGATTCTCTTCTCTTTGTCCATCGTCAACTGGGATCCCGCTTGGCAGGCGTGCTGCTGAACGATGTGCCGCCCGACCAGGTGCAACCGGCAAAAACGATCATTCGGCCTTTTTTGGAGGGACACGGGATCCCGGTGCTGGGGATTTTGCCCTCCCATCGCATTTTGCGCAGCATCAGCGTTGGGGAGTTGGTGCGGCAACTGGATGCCGAGGTGCTCTGCTGTCCGGATCGGATGGACCTGATGGTTGAAGACATTGCGGTAGGGGCGATGAACGTCAACTCGGCCTTGAAGTACTTCCGTAAGCTGGATCACAAGGCGGTGATCACCGGCGGAGACCGCACCGATATTCAACTGGCCGCCCTAGAAACTTCCACCCTCTGCCTGATCTTGACCGGCAAGCTCCCTCTGGATCCCCGCATTCGGTCTCGAGCAGAAGAGCTGGAAGTGCCGATTCTCTCGGTGGATCTGGACACCTTCACCACCATCAACCGCATCGAACGGGTTTTTGGGCAGATTCGCCTACACGAGGAGGTGAAAGTCCGCTGCATCCAAGAGCTAATGTCAGCAAATTTTGACTTTTCCCGTCTCTATGCCCATTTGGGCTTAACACAACCCCTAGTGTCGGCGGCAGGTGCGTAGGATAAAGTCATTAAGGCTTCTCTACATCTGGTGTCTAAATAGGTAATTCTCCGAGAGCGAGCACTATACCTGATCAAGATGAAATAAGCTCAGTTTTGATGCGCTGGCTTCTAGTGTCTGATGCTTTCCAGTATCTGCAATGATTTCTGCAAAAAAACGCAGGGATCTCTCGCCGGTTTGGCCTACTCACCGAATTCGAGAGATATCATGCGAGTATTCATCACCTCAACACACCACTCCTCCCCCAGATTTTCTGGGGGTTTTTGTTCGTACTGTTTTTAACCTTGTGCGTCAGTGTCACGTAAGCTGATGTTGACGGGGTTTATGCTGCTAATAGTGTGAAACAAAGCTTTTCTGAAGCTGAATACACTAAACAGTGGTGCCGGCACGCCCTTCTGCAATAAGATGCAGTGTCTGTTGTCGAGCCGGGATCCCAAATCTTCCCGTTAGCATCGGATGAGCACCATGACCAAGGTTTCACGGATGCGCAGCCGCAAAGGAGCGCGCCCCAGCCGTCTGGCTGCCTGCCCCCGCAGCGGCATCTTCACGGACGGGGGATGTTCTCCCAATCCGGGGCCAGGGGGATGGGCTGTGGTGGTGGTTCAAGATGATCAAATTGTGGAAGAGTTTTGGGGAGGGGATCCCGATAGCACCAGCAACCGCATGGAACTGACCGGCTTAATTCGGGCTTTGCGGTACTGCCGTGACACCCAAGGCAACGGCGTAGATACCATCTACAGCGACTCCCACCTTTGCGTACAGACCTACAACGACTGGATGGATCGCTGGGCAGCGCAGGGGTGGCGGCGGCGCACCGGGCCGGTGGAAAACTTGGATCTGGTTCAGGAACTGTATCAACTAAAGCAGCAGTGCCCTCAGGTGCAGGTGGTTTGGATCCCAGCCCACCAAGGTCTGCGCTGGAACGAGTA
>NZ_JANSIB010000024.1:10784-16484 GCF_047461895.1 Synechococcus sp. R55.8
CTCAGGTGCAGGTGGTTTGGATCCCAGCCCACCAAGGTCTGCGCTGGAACGAGTACGTGGATGGGTTGGTTGCCCAGGCTCGAGCCAGAGTGACCCTTCCTCCAGAAGTTAGGGATTGAGGTTTCACACCGGCAGTGGGGGCACTGTGAAACTGGTTAGCAGCAAGATGCTTGCCAAGACTACAAGGCTGTTAGGCTTGGCTTGACTGCAAGGTGCAGAACTTCCTGGATGGTTTTAGCCATGCGCTCCCAGGTAAAAGACTTAACCCACTCTAAGCCTTTCCTGACTTTCTCAGCGCGCAACTTGGGATCCAGAACCTGAACCAAGGTGTCCGACAAAGAGTCCTCTACATAAAATGCAGCTTCTCCTCCTACTTCCACTAAGGCAGAGTTGGGATAGATAATGACAGGGGTCCCACAGGCCATGGCCTCCAATACGGGTAGCCCGAATCCCTCATATGCACTTGGGTAAACCAGCGCCACGGCATTCTGGTAGGCTTGAACCAACTGCTGCAGATCTAGATAAGCATTCATAACAGGTTGCGGAGCTGCCGCCTGTCGATAAGCCTCTGGAGTCGACCAGGAATGAGTGCAAAGGACAGGGAAAGGCTTATAGGACCACTGCTGATAAGCTTCAAAAAATAACTCCTGTCGTTTGTAAGCGCCTTGGTGGCATCCAATCAGCAGCCAGTGCTTGGGAATAGCTGAGGGATCCGGCTTGAATACACTGGTGTCAACCCCAGGGTAAGCTACTACTGCCTCTTTGCCAGTTAGACGCAGCAAGTCACAGGCCGTGTTTTGGCTAACAGCTACAATGCGAGCGGCTGCTTCAAGGGCTGCGTGCTTTTGGCGCCACATGGGATCTGAGAGATCCCAACCCAGCACTTCTGGGATCATGTCATGGAGCAGGAGCACCTGCGGAATGTCAGAGGGCAGGTATGTATGGTAGGTGCTCATAAAAACATCAGCCCCTGACCAAATAAAAGCTTGTCTCAACTCAGGATCATCCCAGCGGGCGTAGCTAAAGGGGTGACCCTGCATTCTCTCGACACCCTGGGGTAGCTCTCCCATGCCACCCCGATCGTAGAAAGTGATGCGAATCCCCAGCTGAGGCAATTCCCGCAGTAAGTTGCGCCAAACTGTAGCAATACCAGTTTGGAACATCTGGAAGAACACCCCGTCCACAAATAGGTGAAGACGTTGCCGCACCTCTACCACCAAGGGATCCCCGTATGCCCAGGGGAAAAAGGGCTGCAGGGAGCAGGGCTTTTCCGCTTTTTGCAACTCTTCCCAAGCTCTGACAGCTCCTTGGTAGCCGTAGTAGGATTCCTTAAACTCCACCTGCTTTCGCAATGCATAGGCATAGTGGTCAAACACTAAGCCCTCTGCTTCCGTTTGGTCTGCGGTCAGAACCCTCTCGGGAAGTCGTCCCTTTCGGATCAATACAGGTGGCTCGTGAGTTTGCCACTCGCACTCAGAGGGATCCCATCTCCAGACCCGCCACCACTCCATCTGGGGGTTGTTGCCCCACTTACCTTTGTTGTCCAGGACAAGATTGGGGCCCACGAAGTAACGACAGTAGAACTGGGCCGCCTCTAGAGTGGGATCTGCTTCAAAGCGTCGATGAACCCGCCGGATTTGTTCGACTGTCCAAATTTCGTCTGCATCCAACTGCCACAGCAAGCAGGGATAGTCAGGTTGGGCTGCCCTAACCATTTCAATTTTGCCATCCCAAAACTGGCCATCGGGCTTCTGAACAAGCCGAACACGGCTGTCTTTGGCTGCCAAGTCCCTCAAGTATTCGACCGTACCATCCAAGCTGTGCCCCTGGAAGTATTCCTCAGGGATGCGGCCGCCGTTGGCCAAACTCCACCCTGTGTCATGGCGTAAGGCAGCAACGCCCTCGACCACCACCCATTGCCAGGGGATCCCTAACCTATCCAACTGACAGAGGACAGAGTAGTGGCGCTCAATGTAGGGTTGTCCATCCAATACAATGGTGAAGAAATGAATAGGAAGGGTAGCTTTAATATCCTTAAAGATGGCAAAGCCGTTGCGGGCATTTCCCCAGCGAATGAGTCGGTAGCCACAGCTAGGAAGCTCCCTGAAAGAGCGGTTGTTCTTGAAAGCAAGGATATCATTCAAGGCAATATACTTGGGACGAGCACCCCGCTCTATGAAGGCTTGCAGGTCGTACCAGCCTGTAAACTCGCCACCGTCGATGAGAAGAAGATCGGGATTGGGAACTTGGCTTGCCCCATCTGTGGGAACAGACTTGAGTAAATCTTCATCCCCCTGACGCCACTGTAAAGCCTGCTCTCGGCCATAGGGAGTCCAAATGCTAGAGCCAGATTCCAACCATTCTTCCACCTCCTCCACTGTAGCAATCCTAGGTTGGGCAGCAGCGTGAATGGGGACACAGCGGGGATCCTTGCTTACCCTTCTAGCCAGCTCTTTGTAGCGCTCAGGATGAGCTTCTATGCTGTAGATGCGAACAGAGTTGGGAAGGGCGTAGCGCAAAACAGCTGTGGATCCTTCTCCACTACTGGCCCCTACCTCGACCACCACCCGCAGGGAGGGATCCCTGCAAATTTCTGCAAGAGCTGCTCCAAAAGGCTCATCTAGCCGGATTTCTGGTGGGATATACCACTCTGGCCAGGCGGAGTCGCCGTTCCGTTTCTGATTGACCCAGTGGCCATACGCAGCAGCAGCTTCTCGATGATAGAAGGAACTGGCTGTGGGTAAAAAGGCATCAGCCTCCTCCTGAGAGAGGTCACGAAGGTATTGAGTAACCTGAAATAGCCACAGGCGCGCCACTTCCTCGCCTGTCTGGGGATCGTAAAGAGAGTTGATAAAGGCATTTGGAGGCCAATCTTCTAGAATTTGCTTCAATACTAACCACACCCAATCCTCTTCCCCAGCTCTAGCGAAGCAGTCAAGGCTGTGCGCCAGCAGCTGAAGTCTATGGTGGTGGTGTACAGGAAGCTTTAGGGCTTCCTCCCGCATGCGTTCTGCAACAGGTTGATAGACAATCGACAGAACTTGCAAAAGTCGCTTTGTCTGTGGCCACAATAACCCTTCTAGAGATCCACCCCTGTACCTTTCTGCAAACTCAGGAGCGATGGAAAGAGCAATGGTCTCTAGGAGAATTGAGGGAATACTTTCTTGTTCGGCCTGGGCAAAAAAGGCAGAGTAGGATCCTTGCCAAAATAAAGTTCCCAGCTGTTCAAAGTTGGTGGCTTGCGTCACAGCTAATGACCCCCATTGCTCTTCCTGCTAGAGAGAAGGAGTAGCTCTGCTTAAGCTCAAGCATAGCAAGGATTGCAACTTCTGGCAAAGGGAGAAGTGTCATTGCCTGGGGAAAAGCAACATGTACAGGAAAGCTTCAAGTTTGTTGCAGGAAATGTTCAACTGATAACTATTCCTGTCTTGGCTGCTATCGCCGCGGGGCAAGCATTTCGTGGACTTTGGTTCACTACAGCTCCTCCAGGCCGAGTTTGGGATCTTATTACGCTACAGCCTATTAAGAGGCTACAGGATACAGCTGTAAGCCTGCCTGTTCTGGACTCATCGGAATCAAGCCTCAGAAACACGACGTTTTGTATCCCTTGATCTGTGAACAGGCCGTAGGTTTACTCACAATTTAGACTATCTTGTTAGACTATCTTGACTTGTGCTAGAGTGGAACGTTTTTTCACTTACAGAAAATTTGGGTTTGCAGGCTCATGCCTAGATGCTACGATTGGCTATATCCACTAGCTGCTTAGGTAGCCGCCATGCAAGTCCAGCTTCATTCTCGGCTGCGCCCTCTCTCCCTTACGTTGATGGCGGTGGGGGGCTCTTGGCTCCTGGGATCCTGCCAACTCAGAGGGCCACAGGTACAGTTGCCCGGCGATGTTCTGCCGGAAACCGCGCTGGTTCCCCAGTCGGCGCCCCTGGTGCTGACCTTTTCTACCCAACCGGAAGAATCTTTTCGCACTCACCCTGACCTTTTGGCCCAGTGGGAGAGCTGGACGGCAGAAGCTTTGGCTGAAACCGGCAAGGAGTTCTCTCGGGAAGAGATGCAAGCTTGGGCTGGCGAGCAATTCACGATGGCAGTGGTGATCCCCAATCTGGTGCCCGGAGCTGCCGAGCCGGTGCCTGGGATCCTGTTTGGAGCCAGCACCCGCAACGCTGATTTGTCTGGGCAATTCTTGGCCCAGGTGCGGCAACAGGCAGCAGCAGAAGGGGCGAACTTCGAGCAGCGCCAGGAGCAGGGGGTCACCCTCTATGTGCAAACCAACGGAGAGCCGGGCGAGCGATGGGTAACTGCTGAGTTTGGCAACCGCTTTGTGGCAGTGGCCAACGACCCAAGGGTGATGCAGCAGGCGATTGCTGTGTATCGCGGCGAAGCAGAGCCGATTGGCCGCTCCGAAAGTTTCCGCACCGCTGTTGGCGATCTGTATAAGAGCGGCACGCTGGCCTTTGCCTACTTCAACTTCCAGGCTTTGCAGGAGGATCCCGAGTCTTTCCAAGACTGGATGCAGGATTTGGATCCGGCGACGCTGGGATCCCTGCAACCCCTGCGCTCTTTGGCCATGGCTGCCCACTGGCAAGAGCAGGGCCTACGGCTGCGCATGTTGACCCAGACCGATCCGAAAACCCAGGTGCAGGGGGGGTGGCAACCGGCTCGCGGCGAACTTATTCAGCGGCTGCCCGGCAATGCCCTGGCGGTGCTGACCACCCAACAGATCGCCCAGCGCTGGCAAGCCGTTATGCCTGAGCTGGAGAAAGATCCGCCGGTCAAGGAGTCGTTAGAGGAGCTGCGGGCTGAGTTTCGCGCCAATACCCGTCTGGACTTGGAAAAAGATCTGCTGGCTTGGATGGATGGGGAGATGGCCCTGCTGGTGGCACCGGATGCCCAGGCCCATCCCCTGTTGCAGGGCATGGGAGCAGCCTTGGTGATCGAGACCAGCCAAAAAGACAAGGCCAACGCGGCCCTGACTCAGTTGGATCGGCTGGCCCAAGAATCGGGAGTAGGGGTAACGGAAGCCGGTGGGCAGGTGATCTGGGCGGATCCCTTGTTCAACCGACCGCTTCTGGTGCGGGCTTGGGAAGGCAACTACCTGATCGTTACCACCAGCACGGCGGCGCTGCAAACCCTCGCCCAACGCCAGGGCAATTTGCTTCCCCAAACCGAGCCGCTGAAAACCCTCTACGATCAGTTGCCCAAGCCCAACTACGGCTACTTTTTGCTGAATTGGCAAGGGATCCGAACAGTGCTGGAGGCCACACTACCGGGTGGTTTGGCAGGCTTGGAGCCGGAGGCCCGTGAGCTGCTGACCCGCATCGATGGGCTGGGGATTACCAGCTACCCTGCCGGGGATCACGCCTTTGGGGTGGAGCTGCTGGTCACCGTGCCGCCCAAGCCACAGCCGTAAGCTCTTTCCCCCCTCTCCCTTGGGGAGAGGGGCTGGGGGTGAGAGCTACAGCCGAATCAAGCCATAGGTGAGAGCATAGCGCACCAGCTCGGTGCGGCTGCTGGTGCCTGTCTTGTTCAGCAGGCGGGTGACGTATTTTTCCACGTTGCGCACGCTGGTTTGCAGCTGCTTGGCAATCTCCTTGTTCATCAGCCCTTCTGCCACCTTCTCCAACACCTGTTGTTCCCGCGGCGTCAGCTCTACCTTGATGGGTGGGGGCAGGGGGGTGGGGGCAGAGGTCT
>NZ_JANSIB010000024.1:16584-18769 GCF_047461895.1 Synechococcus sp. R55.8
CGCGGCGTCAGCTCTACCTTGATGGGTGGGGGCAGGGGGGTGGGGGCAGAGGTCTGGGCAGGCGTGGCTGTGGCAAGGGTGCGCTCCGACAGCAGGGCGCGAATCGAGGCCAGCTCGCGGGCCACCACCTCCGAAGGGCTGGCAGCGCGGGATCGCTCAATGAGATTGGAGACGATGGCCACCAGCTCCTCCGGATCGAAGGGCTTGGGCAAATAGGCATCGACACCGGCCCGGTAACCCTGGATGCGGTCGGCGGTCATCCCCTTGGCGGTGAGGAACACCACCGGCAGATGGCTGTAGGGCTCGAGTTTTCGCAGTTGGGCCAAAAATTGATAGCCATCCATGCCCGGCATCATGATGTCGGAGATGATCAACTGAGGCTGGGCCGTGCTGAGCAGTTGCAGAGCCTGCTGGGCGTTGGCCGCCGGGATCACCTCAAAGCCGCTGTCCTCGAGGTAGGCTTGCACCGCTTCCCGTAAGCCGGGTTCATCATCTACTAGCAGAATGCGGGCTGCTGGACTGGCAGCAGGGGGTTCGGGTTTGGCTGGGGGAGAAGAGGCCATCTGCAGCTCCTGGGTAGCGTTCAAGCGTTTGGCGGCACCTGCCATCCCATATCTCTACAATCTTCCTACTAACCTGTGGGCAATCTCAGGCAAAAACAGGAGCCTTGGGGAGAGCTTTCCACCTGGAGATCTCCGCCCATCCGGGTGGCCAAGTCGCGGCTGATGGCCAACCCCAGCCCCTGCCCCGGCTTAGAAAGATCTGCCCGAAAAAAGGGATCGAAGATCCGCTCCAGATTCTCAGGATGAATACCAGGGCCATTGTCACAGACGGCAACGAACACTTCCCGTTGCGAAGCAGTTGAGGGATCTTCACCCAACTCCACCCTCAGCCGGATCTCACCTGGGGGCGGGGTGTACTTGCAAGCGTTGTCGATCAAGTTATCAAGCACCTGGCGCAGGGCACGCGGATCGGCTTGTACAGGGGGTAGGGAAGGGGGCAGGACGGCTTGAAAGTGGTGTCCCTGGGTTTCGGCCAAGGCTTGATAAATGGGGATCCACTCCCGCAGCAGGTCGGCCAAGGAGAGGGGCTGAAGCTGGAGGGGGGCCGGGATCCCGTCCAAACGCTCGAACTCCGCCAGCAGCTCCTGCAAATGCTTGCACTCCTGTTCAATGCTCAGGCCAATCCAGTGGTTGCGATCCTCGGGGGGCAAGCGTTTTTGCAATAACTTGGCCAGCGTGCTCAGGGCGGTGAGAGGATTGCGCATTTCGTGAAGCAAAGTGGAAAGCTGCTGGGCAGAAAGAGTGACCCCCTTAACCTTGGGTTCTCCGGCTCCGCAGACGGGTTCAGGCTCTGGATGGTGTTCAGCAACTTTTCTGGCTCTCGGCATGGATCCAATCTCTAGACTCTCCCGGCGCTGGCAGATCGATCCTAGCCCTACCTCCCCTGCAATCCGCCATATCAATCCTGAGACGCTATCGGGATCCCAACTGGGTGGCTTATAGCTGGCGGGGCAGGTAGATGTTGAGAATTTCCCCCCGACGGGCGCGATGGCGCACGGTGAGGTAGCCCCCCAAGGCGCGGAACAGAGTTTGGGTGACGGGAAGGCTGAGGCTTACTGCACCTGTGTCCGGCTGCACGACCAACAACTGCCCAATGGCCTGAGGGGATTTGGGCTCTGCGGCAACAGTGGCGTCGCTGCCCTCAGGTGTGTTGACCTGAAACTGAAGTTTGACCAGCTCCCCTGCGCTGACCAACTGGGCGCGAATGTGGCTGCCAGCCGGGGTGCTGCGGGCAATGCGGTCGACCATGCCAAACAGCACCGCTTCCAGCGCCTTGGGATCGCTGACCACATCCGGCAGCTCATCGGGAATCTCCAGCTCCAGTTGGGATCCCCGCCGTTCCACCTGCTCCTGCCAGCGAGGCAGGTTTTGCCGCACCAAGTCCACCAGCGCAATGGGCTCTAGCTGAAGCCGACGCCCCTCCTGTGGGGTAGCAGCGGGCATCACCGTTTCTGTAGCCTGGAAAAACAGCCCGAAGCGGTTGATTTGCTCGGTACATTCGCGGTCAATTTTCTCCACGTATTCCCGTACCCGCGACGGCAGATCGCACCGCTTCAGGATGAGACTAACCAAGGTGCGGATGGTGCTGAGGGGCGTCTGGATCTCGTGGATGAGAGCCCGCA
>NZ_JANSIB010000024.1:18869-24307 GCF_047461895.1 Synechococcus sp. R55.8
CGCGTGTGGGGGTGATGCCCTTGGGCGGCCACCGCCGAAAAAACAGGGGTGAGCACCAGCAAAAAAGGCTCCTCCACCAGGGGATCCTGCGGCAGGAGAGGGATCACCGTCTGGCCAGGGGTCAGAATCGACTCAGGGGACAAGTCAGGGGTAAACAGCCAGGGATCTTCACGGGCCAGCTCCCGCAGCTTCAGGTTCGGTTCTGGAGCGTCAATGGGCGACGGCAGTTGAGGCAGCGGATCCCGAACCACCCAGGGGGGCCACCAAGACACCGGCCCACCGATCACCACCCCAAACTGTCCAACTTCTTGCCATAGCTGGAGCAGGGCTGCCACCGTCTGCTGCCAGGAGCGCTCTCCTGCCCCCGGCAACCATTCCGGCAAGGGCAGATCGGCCCACAAAGCTTCCATCAAGGACAGAAATCGGCGGCTGTTCACGGATCTCTTTGACCCATCCTTCCCTTGTAGGGTAGCGGTTGTGGCCCCTCTGGGGCAGGGGAAAACCTCACCTTTTCCGGGGCGGATCCCCGTCTCACTCAGGGACAAGAATCCTCGTCCTCATACGGTAGCGAGTCTGTCCAATCAGCCTACCCGTCCATCCGGCAGAGTTGCCCCGCGCAAATTGGCCCCGCTGAGGTTGGCTGTGCTCAGATCGGCTCGGGTTAGGATTGCCTCGCCGAGATCGGCATTTTCCAGGTTGGTGCGGCCCAAATAGGCATCCACCAGGTTGGCATACCGCAAATCGGCCCCGGCCAGATTGGCCCGACTGAGATCCGTCCGCGCCAGTTTGGCCGAGCACAAAGAACTCGCGGAAAGATCGGCCCCGGCCAGATCCGCCTCGCTCAAGTTGGCCTCTGTCAGATTCACCTGGCGAAGTATCGCCTCCTTCAAGTTGGCCCGCGCCATCTGCACCCCTTGCAGGTCTGCCCCCAAAAAAGAAACCCCCCTCAGGTCGGTCTCGCTCAGGATGGCTCCCTGCAAACGGGCTTGCTGCAGGCTGGCCCCTCGCAAGTTGGCCTTGATCAAACTGGCCTCTTTTAGGTTGGCCCCGCTCAGGTCGGCCCGTGTCAAATCCGCTCCCGACAGGTTGGCTCCGCTGAGATCAGCGCGGCTAAGATTGGCGTTGCGCAATACCGCTCCCCGGCGGCTATCGAAACGGAGATTAGCCCCCCGCAAGCAAGCTCCCCCCAAGTTGGCACTGGTGAGGTTGGCCCAACGCAAATCCGCATCCAGCAGGTTGGCATCGATCAACAGGGCCAGCGTTAGGTTGGCCCCATGCAAATCTGCTCCTTGTAGGGTGGCGCCGTGCAACTGGGCATCCCTGAGATCCGCCTCGCTCAAGTCCGCCTGGCTGAGGTTGGCCCCCCCGAGGTTAGCCCCGACGAGGTTGGCCTTCTGCAGCTTGGCCCGCCCCAAGAAGGCGAAGATCAAATTGGCACTGTGCAGGTTTGCTTGGGAGAGATCCACCCCGATCAAATCGGCCCGGCTCAGGTCAAGGGCGGCCAGGTTCTCGCCGGCAAAGTTGATCCGTCCTGCCCGGTAAAGCCGAAGCAGATCCTTGGCATCCATAGAAGAGAGGGGAGAGCTCAGAGAAGTGAGAGAGGAGCTGCACTGGTGGTTATTCTAGATAAGGATCCGGGCGTTTCCCCAGCACTCTGCGCAGCTGATCGCCAGTGTTGAACGGGATCCCCAAACAGCGGGTTTGAGCTTCAAACCAGCCCGAACAGACGGCGCTCTGCCTCCTCCATGCGATCCAAGAAAGCAGCAAATTTGGTGGAGATCTCCCCCACTTCCTGCAAAAAGGCGCGTAGTGTTTGGTACTTGAGAACCAAGGCTTCCTCTAGGGTGCAGGTTTGGAACTGCTCATCCAACGCCTTGCCCAACTCGCTCAGGGCCTGTTCGATAGCAGTTTTGACAGAGCCGACGCTGCGCCGCACCAAACGCATCACCTCCTGCTCCAACTGCGGCTTTTGCCGGGCCAGCTCGCTGCTGGCCAACACCTGTCTTAGGGAAGCATAGGGATCCGCCAGCTCAGCGGGCATTTCGGTAACCGCCTCCGGCAGAGCCTGTTTTGCATTGCTGACGCGCAGGGGCTGCACCAGGCGCCACTCCGATTGTTCTAGCTTTTTCAAGATCCCCATGAACATTGCGGCGGATCCCTCGACATCCCTCAAGAAGCCGCGCAGCACCTGGTGTTTGAGCGTCAGATATTGGACGGGATCCTCATCCTGCAGACCTTCGTCCAGGGCGTTGCCCAACTCGCTTAGGGTGTTCTCGATGGCAACCATCAAGGATCCGGCGCTGTGATGGAGCAGTTGGCGGCAGGACTCTGGGATCTCCTGTCGCAGGTCAGAAGAGGGGCCGGGTGGTGTTGTCCAGGTTGCAAAAGCCAGAGGATCTGCAGGTTCTTCCTCATCTTCTGGGATCCCAGCGTCAATCCAAGTCATGGGGCTGGCCAGGGACTCTGCCTCGCCCGCGCGAGCGGCATCTTCGGTATTCAGCCAATCCAGATTGGCGGAGAGAGGCTCAGCAGCCAATCCTCCGCCGGGGAGGGTCGCTGGGGGCACGTCAACGTAAAGAGGCTTCAGCATCTGCAGCACAGCATTGGCGGCTTGGCCATCCTGATCCGGCTCCTGCAACTGCTGCACCGCCTCCTTCAGCCGGGCTTCCAGTTCTTGGGGGGAGGCGCAGGCATCGTAGAGGGCTCTGAGCAGCTCGTCCAGGCTGTAGCGCCGCAGGGCCGCCAACCCCTGCAGAGTAGGCTCTACTTTGTGGTACAAAGCCGTGAACAGAACCAGCTTGGCCCGCAAAGGGCTGGTTTGCCGCATCACCCCTGCCCGCAGCTCGAAGGGATCGTAGTCTTGCTTTTGCAGTCGTGGGCTTCCATACTCCAAGGACAAGATAGGCGAGGGTGCGGCCCAAGCTGATGGCTCCTTGAGCGAGGGCATGAGTGGGCTAGAGGGATCCGCTTGGGGCTGTTGATACAGGGGCTGTAGCTTGCTTAGCAGCATCTTGGCGATGCGAGCATACTCGGCTTTTTTGTTGATGCGGCTGATGGCCTCTCGAAAGCGTTGGCCCAAAGCATCAAGGGTAGCGTGCTCACGGCAAAGCTGCTCCAGCAGGGCTTTCAGATCTATCTGGCTCAACTTGCTGACATCGCCTTCCCATGTGCTGGTGCAGGCAAAGTAAACCAGCTTTTTCACTCGGTCTGCGTACCCGCCCTGCTGCACTTCTTGCACAACAAGGCCAAAGGGATCCGAGACAACCATAGGGAGCTGCTAAGCAGGAGTAGGTGGATCTAAGCTTACGAGGATCTTTGCGGTTTTTGAACAAGGACGGGTACCTTGCTGGGCAGAATAACACATCCTTCCCAGACCTGATGTTTGCCCAGGGATCCCCCAGCCATCAAGTGGGATTTAGCGGCCTATTTTTTGCAGGGCTCTTTCCACCTGTACTACATGGCGGTTCAGTCCCAAGTTTTTCGCCGGGATCCCCAGGGCCAGGCCCACCAATTGTGGCAAATGCAGGATCGGGATCCCCAGCTTGCGCCCGATCACCTGTTCCACCTCCGGCTGCCGAGAGTCCAAGTTGAGGTGACATAGAGGACAGGGGGTAACCAAACAATCGGCTCCCGCCTCTATTGCCTCTACGAGATGCCGGCCTGCCATCGAGAAAGACTGCTGCGGGGCGTAGCTGGAAATGGGCCAACCGCAACACTGGGTGCGCCCGCGATACCAAACGGGGGTGGCCCCCAAACGCTCGAAGAGATCCTCCATCAAATGGGGATCCCGCGCCACATCAAAGCGGGAGATGTCGTAGGCCCGCAACAGATAACACCCGTAGAAGGCAGCGCAGCGCAGTCCCAGGAGAGGCCGTTTGACCTGTTGGGCCAATCGCTCCAGGCCGTAGTCATGAGCCAGCACCCACAGCAAATGGCGCACATCGCCTGTGCCCTGGTAACGGCTCTCACAGCCCCCTTTCTGGCACAGGGCTTGCACCTGGTGAAAGTACTCTGGATTCGCGGTTTTCGCAGCTTTTAACTTTTCATTCACGCGGCCCAACACCCCCTGACAGGTGCTGCAGTGGGTGAGCATCGGCAGCCCCAGCGCTTCCGCCAAAGCCAGGTTGCGGGCATTCACCGTATCTTCCAGCAGCTCCGATTCTTCTTTGAAGGTGCCCGAACCACAGCAAGAAGCAGCCTCCAGCTCCACCAGTTCAATGCCCAGATGCCGCGCAATCTGGTCGGTGGAGTCATACAGCTCACGACAGGCCCCCTGGGCCACACAGCCGGGGTAGTAGGCGTAGCGCAAAGGTGAAGGAACAACCGCGGTCATGAGAAGACGTGAGAAGAAGAAGAGAATTGGGTTTGCGATCTCAACGGTAATAACAATCCATGGATCCATTGCCCACACAGCAGAGCACTGGCCTGCCTGCAGAGCGGGAACCCAGAGCCTAAGATCCTACACCCATGCGCTGCCACAGCACATCCGTTGCTGCCCAGGACAGGGAGTTTGTCAAAGCTTCCCTATTTATCTGCCCCTATTTTGAAACCATTCGGAGCCGATACCCTATTTTTCTCCCTGCCTAGTGCCTCCCTAGCCGATGTCGGGTAGATTTGGCGGTAGCCATCGCTGAGGAATCGGTCAACGCCTTATGAACAGCCCGATCCAGGATCGCGATTTCCCCTTTTCACCCCGCTCTAAGCAGGGCAGTCTGGGTTGGAGCCTTCCTCTAAAAGGTTGGGGATTTGGCTTGTTTTTCGGATCCCTAGTTTGGGCAGGATGGGCAAGTCAACTCCAACTGTGGGCCCAGCCGGTCGAACAGCAACCCCAGGAAGAAGTCTTAGTGCCGGGGCGCAATCTGGATCCTGGGGCGCAAATCCGGGTGCGTAACGAGCTGGTCAAGATCTGTGGGGACTATCGTTGCGAAGGCTATCGCTTTTCGGTACGGGTACCGATCAGCCCTGAAGACACCCTGGAAACTCTGCTGGGGCGGCTGGATACGGAGATGCTGCGGGAGGTGGATCGGGTGTTTCAAACTCGGCCCGATCTGAATCGGGTCATTGTCGATGGCTACGTCTTCTCGGGTACTCCCGCTTTTGTCAGCCGGGAAGTGCTGCTGCAAACAATGTTTGTGCCCCGTCACCGTTGGGAAGTGGGGCGCTTTGGGCCAGAGCAAGATGCGATTTTCTATGCCGAGCTGTTGGGACAGGTGACGCCCTTTCTAACTCCATCCCCAACCCCCACGCCTACACCTGGGCCTGTGCCTGGAGAAGGTGTGCCCCCTCTGCCCCCGCCTCCTGGGGAAACTCCTCCCATAGAGGCAACGCCTACCCCTCAAGAAACCCCAGCCCCTCCGCCTCCGCCCCAAGGGGATGTGATCCAGCGGCAGCCGATTCAGCCCTGATGGGTTTGTTGGGTAGCTGAGTCTGGGTTGTGA
>NZ_JANSIB010000024.1:24407-27766 GCF_047461895.1 Synechococcus sp. R55.8
TTTGTGACCAGGCCAGTGCCCTCCCAGTTGTCGCGGGGTTGAGTCCTGAGCCGAGGTGATCTAGGCTTCAAAAGTGGAGGGATCCCTCCAATTCATTGCTTGACTGGTGTGTGGCGGCATGGCAGGACACAGCAAGTGGGCCAACATTAAACGGCAAAAGGCCCGTGTAGATGCCAAAAAGGGCAGCCTCTTTACCAAACTCTCGCGGGCCATCATCGTGGCAGCTCGCAACGGCTTGCCAGATCCGGATGGGAATTTTCAGTTGCGGGCGGCAGTGGAGAAAGCCAAAGCAGCGGGGATGCCCAGCGAAAACATTGAACGAGCCATTGCCAAGGGAGCCGGCAACTGGAGCGACGACAGCCCCCTGGAAGAAGTTCGCTACGAGGGCTACGGCCCCGGTGGGGTGGCTGTGTTGATCGAGGCCATGACCGACAACCGCAACCGCACGGCTGCCGAGGTGCGAGAAGCCTTCAGCAAAACCGGCGGCAGCTTGGGAGAAGCCGGCTGCGTGAGCTGGCTGTTCCGGCAAAAAGGGGTGATCAGCCTGGAGGAGGTGTTGGATCCCGAAGCCCTGTTGCTGGCGGTGGCGGAAGCGGGAGGAGACGACTTCAAGGTGGAAGGCACAGGAGCAGAGGTGTACTGCGACTACTCTTTGCTGGAGCAGGTGGCCACCTACCTGAAAAAAGAGGGCTACCCAGTGCAAGATGCGGCCATCCGCTGGATCCCATCCACTGAGGTGCATGTGGAGGATCCCGATACGGCCAAGTCAGTGCTTGCCCTGATGGAGCGTCTCGACAACCTAGACGATGTGCAGAATGTCTACGCCAATTTCGAGATCGACGAGGCGGTGATGGAAAGCCTGGCCTGAGAACAGGCTGCCATCATCTTCCGAGAAAGGGAAACCTTCAACAGAAGCATCCGTCAGCGGAGCTTAACGGCGGTGCCGGCGGCGGTAACGAGGATCATTGTCGTGCTCATGTTGGTATGAATGCTAACGCCTAGGATGCCATTTGCTCCCAAACGTTTGGCTCGCTGCTCCAACTCTTCCAAAACCTTTTTCTGGGCATTCTCGAGAACTTCTTCATAGGTTCTTGTGCGTCCCCCGATGATGTTGCGGAGGGTAGCAAGGAAGTCCCGTAGAACATTGGTGCCATAAACTACCTCGGCGGTAACAATGCCCAAGTAACGCTCAACCTCTCTACCTTGGAGCACGTCTGTAGTGGTCAGCAACATCAGCTTGCTTCCTGGGTCAACACCCACCAAGATAGTCGGGATCCTCAACCTTTGGAATCGGGTTCTTGCCCTGTGTTTTCAGCAGAGTGGCGATATGTCGAAGGGCGACCAATCCCTACAGATAACCGTTCCACAACGCATAGTCATTTATCTCACCGTTGAGGTGAAACAAACGACCGGTTGCTTCCTGCTAAGGCCTCCGGCCCGCTAGCGCGATCAGTTGAAATAGATGGTAATAAAAACCACGACTGCTATCAGCCCTTGCCGCGTGGTAGGGCGCTCAAGGGGATCCCTGGCCAAGACCGGCGGCTGATACAATAGCTGCCCAGGGATCCAAACCAAAGATCTCTAGATCTCTGCTTTTCCAACAGGATTTCCCCACAAGCCCGATGGCAGGCCCGATCCGAGTGGTGGGTAGCTTGAACATGGATTTGGTGGTGCAGGTGCCCCATCATCCCGGCCCTGGGGAAACGGTGCTGGGATCCGACTACGCCACCTACCCTGGCGGTAAGGGAGCCAACCAAGCGGTGGCAGCGGCGCGGGCGGGAGCCCAGGTGGAAATGTGGGGAGCGGTGGGATCCGATGAGTTTGGGCGTCTGCTCCAAGAGAACCTGGAGCACAACGGCGTGGATACCCGCCACCTGAGGCAGTTGGAGGGGCCCAGCGGCCTAGCTTTGATCACAGTGGATCCCGGCGGGCAAAACAGAATCGTGGTCAGCCCTGGAGCCAATGGTCGCTATCTGCCGGAGCATTTGCCTCCCTTTACCCCAGCGGCCCTGCTCCTGCTGCAGCTGGAAATCCCCCTGCCCACTGTGCAGGCTGCAGCAGAACAAGCCTTTGCCCAAGGGATCCCGATTTTGCTCAATCCCGCCCCCATCGTGCCATTGCCGGGATCCCTGTTGCGCCAGGTTCGCTACTTGGTGCTCAACGAAACCGAAGCGGCTGCCCTTGCCCAATCCCCTGTGGAGACGCCGGAACAAGCCCAAAAGGTGGCTCAAGAACTGCAGAAACACGGGATCCCAGCCGTTATCCTTACCTTGGGAGGGGCAGGGCTGGTCTGGGCAGATGGGGAAGAAAGTGGCCATTGGCCAGCTCATCCTGTGGAAGTGGTGGATACCACCGCTGCCGGAGATGGGTTTTGTGGGGCCTTAGCTGCTTGTTTGGCTGCCGGGGGATCCCTGAGGGAAGCCCTGCGTTTTGCCAATGCCGCCGCTGCTTTGGCCGTAACCCGTGCGGGAGCCCAACCTAGCTTGCCCCAGCGCTCTGAGATTGAGGCATTTTTGGCCTCTGCCGTAGAAACAGCATAGACTGCTGCTTATCAAAAGTTTTCGACGTCTGCGGTGGAGAAGTTCATTGGCCGTTTGCGTGAGCGCTATGGGGAAACCGCAACCTCCACAGGACAGAGCGGGGCCAAATCCTTTTTCCGAGCTGCTACTCATAGCCGGCGGAGGGGATCCCTTGCTCCATTGAGTACTGCTCAATAGTGCCTTGCCTTCCCTTGTGGGTGTTTTTAGAGTTAGGAAGTGAAAAGAAAGTATTCGGTAATTCTGATAAAGGCCTGTGAGTACCCTCCTTGCTGAAGATGACGCTCTCTACCGTCAGCATGTTCATAGCCTGCTAACGCAACATTTGCCTGAGTTCGGCCCGGTATACATGGCCTCGAATGGCCGAGAGGCGTTGGAACTTTACCGTCAGCACCACCCCAACTTTGTGTTGATGGACATTCGCATGCCTGAGATGACCGGGATCGAGGTAGCGCGGCAGGTTTGGTCAGAGTGCCCCAGCACGCGCATCATTTTTTGGTCGCATTTTGCCGATGAAGTCTATGTGCGGGAACTGCACAAGATCGTGCCTCCGCAAACTGTCTATGGCTACCTTTTGAAAAATTGCACCGATGAAAAATTGGTCAGCGCTATCCAAGCGGTGGTGCAGGATGAGCAATGCGTGATCGACCGAGAGGTGCGCGGGGTCGATTCCCGTTCACAAAACAAAATCACCGGTCTCAGCGATGCCGAGTACGAAGTGCTGATCGACATTGCCCTTGGCCTCACCGACCAGGCCATTGCTGCACGGCGCTTTTTGTCCCGCCGAGGGGTAACCAACCGTCTGCGCAACCTCTACGACAA
>NZ_JANSIB010000025.1:0-8674 GCF_047461895.1 Synechococcus sp. R55.8
GGGCTACTGAAAGCCCGCTCCGTACCGCTTTAGCGGTCGGAGTCGGGTAGTTTACGCTCCCTACACCCACTTGGAGCTGAAGATCATCGACGATGGCTGCGGTATGCCGGCGTCCAAGAGTGGGGTGGATCCCGCCCAGCCGTCTGGCCATGGACACGGGTTGCTCAACATGCGCTACCGAGCCGAGTTGATCGGGGCAAGCATTGCTTGGCGTAATCGCCGCTTTGGCAGTGGCACAGTTGTAGAGCTGCGAGTCCCTCTGCCGCCGAGTCCCCGATCTTGCGGCTAGCCCCCCCTTTTCTGAGGTAGCAGACGCAGCATTTTCAGTCTCAACCTGTTCTATAGTCGTTTAAGCTCAAGGGTTCCCGGTTCTCTAACCTGTCTGGTGGAGGGATCCTCTCACGCCGGCAGGACGGAGTTTTTGCGCTGTCGTTAACACTGCGAGGAGAAGCATCTGTGGCCTATCGTGTGACTTTGATCCCTGGGGATGGCATTGGCCCGGAAGTGGCCAAGGCGATGACCACGGTCTTGGAGGCTACCGGGGTTGGGTTGGAATGGATCCCGGTAGAAGCAGGAGTGGAGGTGATCGAGAAATACGGCACCCCCTTGCCGCCCCAGGTGTTGGAGTCCATTCGGGAAACCAAAGTGGCGATCAAAGGGCCGATTGGCACTCCCGTAGGTACTGGCTTTCGTTCGGTCAACGTGGCCATTCGCAAGGAGCTGGATCTCTACGCCAATCTGCGCCCGGCCAAATCCATGCTCGGTGTCAAAAGCCCTTTTCAAGACATTGACCTAGTGGTGGTGCGGGAAAATACTGAAGATCTCTATGCCGGGATCGAGTTTGAACGGGGCACGCCGGAAGCCATCCAGGCGCGGGAGGAAATGATGCGCCTTTCCGGCAAACCCATCCGCGAGGGATCCGCCATTGGCATCAAGCCCATTTCGGACTTCGGCAGCCGCCGCATTGTCAAATTTGCCTTTGAGTACGCCCGCCAGAATGGCCGCAAGAAGGTGACGGCAGTGCACAAAGCCAACATCATGAAGTTCACCGATGGCTTGTTTTTGCAGGTGGCACGGGAGGTGGCCCAGGAGTACCCCGACATCGAGTTTGAAGATCGCATCGTGGACAACATGTGCATGCAACTGATGCAAAAGCCGCAGCTCTACGATGTGCTGGTGCTCACCAACCTCTATGGGGACATCATTTCCGACTTGTGCGCGGGGATGATCGGCGGGCTGGGGGTGGCGCCGGGGGCCAACATCGGCGACGGCATTGCGGTTTTTGAGGCCATTCACGGCTCTGCTCCCAAATATGCCGGCCAAAACAAAGTCAACCCCTGCGCTCTGATCCTCTCCGGGGCGATGATGCTGCGCTACCTAGGAGAGCGGGAGGCTGCCGCAAGGGTGGAGGCGGCGGTGCAGGCGGTGATCGCCGAGGGCAAGCAGGTCACCTATGACCTGGCCACAGGGGATCCTGTCGGCACTCAGGAGATGGCAGAGGCCATTGCTGCCCGCGTGCGGGAGATGGCTTCGCAGTAGGGTTTGGCGCCAAATGTTTCTGATCCCAGGCTCCCCAAGGGAGGGGGGCTAGAGGACTCAATACCCCAAAACCGGATCCACCACCCCCAGCAAGGGATCCCCGGCCCGGAAGCGCCGCACATTTTCTCGCACCCGCTTAGAGAGGGCTGGGACAATCATGGCATCGGTAAGAGCAGTGTGGGGGGTAATCAGGCAGTTGGGCAAGCTCCAGAGGGGATGCCCATCCGGTAGGGGCTCGGGATCCGTGACATCCAAGGCGGCCCCGCGAATGACCCCCTGCTGCAGGGCGGCCACCAAGTCGGAGGTCACGATGTGCTTGCCTCGCGCCACATTCACCAGCCAGCACTGGGATCCCATCTGCTCCAACTCAGCTTGGGCGATGATCCCCTCGGTTTCCGGCGTGAGGGCCAAAGCCAGGATCACCACATCTGCCCCTGCCAACACCGTTTGCCGTTCCGCGAGTGTCACCACCCGCGTGGCCCCCGGCAAGGGATCCGCCTTGCGACGCACCACGTCGATGGAGCACTGAAAAGGCTGCAACAGCTTGATCAACTCTTGGGCGATGCCCCCGGCCCCAAAAATGACCACGCGGCTGCCCCAGAGGCTGGTACCCGAGCCTTCCTGCCACGTTTGGGCCAAGGCGCGGATCTTCAAGTCGCGCAAGCCGGCCAAGGTCAGGGCCAAGGCATGTTCCGCCACCGGTTGAGCATAGACTCCCTTGCCACAAGTCCACACATAGGCAGGATGCAAAACCCCTGCCCGAACAAAGGGTTCCACCCCTGCCCAGGGCAACTGCACCCAGCGGATCCCTTTCCCTTCCGCCAGACAACGCTTCAGGCCGGGCACATCAAAGGCATCGGCCCAGACCAAGGCTTCTGCTTCTGCCAGGGGCACAATTTCGCCACCCCCTGCCAAAACAGCCTCTTTGAGCCAGGGGCGAAGATGGCCAGGTTCGACGGCAATGCGTTTGCCTTGGATGCCCATAGGAACCGTTGGATAAGGCTTTCCCCTTGCCAGGATACTGTCGGCAGAGCGAGAGATGGCATGCACGGGCAGCCGCAAAAACCGGTGATCGAGTGTTAAGGGATCCCAAAGGGATCCTGGGCCACTTCCATAGGATCGCTAGGGTGAAAATTAGGGCTGCTGTGTTGGCTCAATCCTTAAGTAGGTAGCATTCCCCAATGACCCTATCCGAACTGCTGATCTTGGTGACGCTGCTCTTGCCCGGAATCCTGTTGTCGCTCATTGTGATGGGAACCTTTGCCGCAGGGGGATAATCATCTCCCAATGACAATGGTGAAGCCCTAAAGACGTGAAGACATGTCCAAAACCAAGCTGAGCGCCTGGGTCATGGGCTGGGGGTTAGCCTGCACTGCTGCTCTCTTTTTGCCCAGCGTGGCTGCTCAAGCTCAGGTGACCCTCGGTGTGCAGCCGGTGCGGGTGGTGCAAGGGATCCCTTTGTACCAGAAGGAGGTTTGGGTTGGAGACAATCGGATCCCCGTTTCCATCGTGGTCATTTCTCTCGCAGCGGGCCAACTGCGGCCTATCTGGGCTGCACCTGCGGGGCTGGTGGGTCTGGGGGAGCTGTCTTCCTTTGGCCCCGAACAGGGAGCAGTAGCCGCCATTAACGGTGGGTTTTTCAACCGCAACACCCGTCAGCCGCTGGGGGCAATTCGTCGGGATGGCCGTTGGATCTCCAGCCCCATTTTGGGTCGTGGGGTCATCGCCTGGTCGGATGGGACGGCAGGGCAAGAAGGGGGATCCGTGCGCTTTGCCCGTTTGCGGATGCAAGCAGAGCTGCGCAATGCCATTGGGGATCAAATCCCAGTGGTGGGCATCAATACAGGCTATATCCTGCCCGGCATCTCCCAGTTCACCCCCGACTGGGGATCCACCTACACCACCCAAACGGACGACGAAATGCTCGTGATGGTGCGGGAGGATCGGGTGCAAGAGATTCTGATGGCTGGCCTGGCCGGCAGTTTAACGGTACAGATTCCCAGTGAGGGGTATGTATTGGCAGGGCGGGGGCTAGAAGGTGCCCTAGAAGCCCGCAAGCTGGTTCCTGGGGATCGCCTCAGCTTTTATCTGCGCTTGGATCCGCCTGAGCTGGAAGCCTATCCTCACCTCTTGGGCGCAGGGCCGCTCTTGCTCTTAGATGGGCAGGTGGTTTTGGATGCCCGATTGGAGGCATTTCAACCCCTCTTTCGCAGGCAGCGAGCCGCCCGCAGTGCCATCGGCCAACTGGACAGCGGACATTTGCTGCTGGTGACCGCCGGCAATGCCCAGGAAAACCAAGGGCTTACCCTGCTGGAGATGGCGCAGTTGATGCAGCAATTGGGCTGTCGCCATGCCTTGAACTTGGATGGGGGCAATGCTTCCACCTTGGTGCTGGGGGGAGAAGCCGTCAATTGGGAACACCGACACCCAGAAGCCAGCCCACTCAACAGCGAGACGGATCCCAGTCCATCCCGGCGGCGTACACCCCGAGTTCACAATGGCCTAGGGTTTTTCCCAAGCCCAAGTCGGTGACAGAAAACTTTTGTGCCGGCGGGATGGAGTCTTTTCCCTTTGATCCAGGGATCGAGGGTGGGATCCCCGGACTTCCCGGCTGCTTGGATGAGGGATCAGGTATTCTCCAGGATTGGATCTACCTTCTCAAGAAAAAGATCTCTCCCCCCGCCAGAGGAAGGACTCGGCTTTGATTGCGCAATGGGATCCCGGCAATCTCAGCACCCAAAGCCCCAGAGCTTTTTCAGGTCAATTTTAAGTGGGATCCAAACTGAACGCCCAATGCTCATTTCTCATAACAGAAATAGAGATTAAATTAAGTAGAAAACATCGGCCTTGAGACCGGTAAGAAAAATGATCAAAGAGGCGATCTCTTGAAGAAGACGACCTCAGAGTATAAAAGGCACGCAATTCTTTACGCTTCTGCTAAATCAGATGCTGGTTTTCAAAAAAGTATTGTCAATAATCCATTTTTTGACGAAGATGATTGACGAATTTATATTTCTTCACTCTCGAGGTTAGAAATTAACTCCTTGGACTTTTGGTTACAATTCTCTCTACTACGAATGTTCGCTAATGTGTAGGCCTACCCGGCTCCCGACCAAATGTATAGTTATTTTAAAAATGACTATCTCTCCTAGTGGACAAGGCTTTTGGGGTAGGTTGACCCTTGCTCCTCTCTCGTGGGTGGGCTGCTGGTACTGGCATTCCTGTTTGTGAGAGTTAATCTTATTTGGAAGAAATTGATCTTTTTCTCAAATTTTTATAGAGCACCTCTATACTCAAGTAAGGTAGCCCTGCACACAAGCTTTTGTGCTGGGCCTGAAATTTTATTAAGATCCTCTGTCAAAGCTTTTCTTTTCAGGTATTGCCTCTCGTGCCGAAAAGCTAGGATGGGCAAGGATTGTATTTTCTATTACTCTATTGGGGATGATTTGTATGCCAGCTAGAAGCAGAACCGACTCATTGACGGATACGCACAGGTGGTGTTTCATGGAATCCATAGCCGACGCTCTCCACCACTTGTAGGCCCTATAACCTAGGGCCGTGTTCTCTAGCCTGCTCGCGAGATAGAACGTGGTTTGCACTGCTTCTCCAAATCCTATGCCTTCCTCCAAGGATGCCGCTCCTGTAGCCCGCGCCAAACAGCCTGCGGCTCAAGCCAGCCCTGCTGCCGGCGAGCTTTTCCTTCAGCAGAATGGATCCCTCTCCGCCCAGTTGGTTCCCCAGGGATCCCTGCAGCTTTACACCCACCCCAGCCGAGGCATGTTTACGCCTGTCATGGCCCAGGCGCTGCGCTTGGCCGGCCAGGGAACGCGGGTGCTGATCGTGCAATTTCTCAAGGGTGGGATCAACCAGGGGCCCGCAAATCGTCTCTCCTTGGGCAGATCCTTAGAGTGGGTTCGCTGTCGCCTGCACCGGTGCATCGATACACCTCACCTAGAGCCTGAGGAGCGGGTGGCGTTGGATGAGCTGTGGCAATTCACCCAGGAGGCTGTCAGGAGTGGCCGCTACGACTTGGTGGTGTTGGATGAGCTGAGCTTGGCTGTGAAGTTGGGCCTGATCTCAGAAGCTGAAGTGCTGAGCTTAATCGACCAGCGCCCCATCTCCATGGACATGGTGATCACCGGGCCGGAGATGCCGGATTCGTTTCTGGAGCGGGCGGACTTGATCACGCAGCTGCGCCTACGTGGCATCCCAGGCCCAGGGCTCCGCACTGCCGATGGGAATGTTGCCTGTTCTCTGGATCCCCCTCAAGTCAGCGGCACAGGTGCTATGCCTACAGCAGCCCATGTTGCTCCGCACCGCTAGCGCAAACAGTTTCCGCTCCGAAAGACCTAGGCAACACGGGTCGCGTCAGGGGGGCGGAGTCCCAATAAGACTGGAGCTTGTCCACCAGATGTGCCCTCACTCTCCAGGAAGCCGGCTGTAGCCATGTTGAAAAACGACCGCTGGATCTGTGAGCAAGCGCGGCGAGGGATGATCGAGCCGTTCTGCCCTGAGCTGGTGCGCGCTGTTGAGTCTCGGCCTGTTTTGAGTTACGGGCTGTCCTCCTATGGCTACGACATCCGCCTGTCGCCGGTGGAGTTCAAGATCTTTCGCCATGTGCCCGGCACGGTGGTGGATCCCAAGCGGTTTAACCCCAAGAATCTGGAAGCGGTGGAGCTGCACCACGACGAGATGGGGGATTACTTTATCATCCCGGCCCACTCCTATGGGTTGGGGGTGTCTTTGGAGCGGCTGCAAGTTCCGGATAACATTACCGTGATCTGCATTGGCAAATCTTCCTATGCCAGGGTGGGCCTGATTGCCAACCTGACGCCCGCTGAGGCGGGATGGCGGGGTTATCTCACCCTGGAGTTTTCCAACGCCTCCAGCGCCGACTGCCGTGTGTACGCCAACGAAGGGGTGGTCCAGCTTCTGTTTCTGGAAGGGGATCCCTGCCAAGTGACCTACGCCGACCGCGCCGGCAAGTATCAGGATCAGCCGCAGCAGGTGGTGGTGGCCAAGGTTTAGCTGCTTCCCTCAAAAGGGAGAGGGTTGGCGGGATCCGGTTGGCTATGCTGGATCCACGTAGAACCCCATCTTGATTCATCTCCATGCCTGACTCTTTTTCGCCTGCTGCCGCTCCCCCCGGTGAGGCTGAGCCTTTGGGCGATAGGGAGCCCAATCCGGATCTGCTCACAGCTTCCTACGACTACACCCTCCCTCCAGATCGGATTGCGCAAACGCCGGTGGAGCCCAGGGATCAGGCGCGGATGCTGGTGGTGTACCCGGATAGGCACGAGCATCGCCGCTTCTGCCATCTGCCTGACTACCTGCAGGAAGGGGATCTGCTGGTTCTCAACGATACCAAGGTGATCCCGGCCCGCCTGTTCGGGGCTAAGGAACCCTCCGGGGCGCGGGTCGAAGTGTTGCTGCTGGAGCCTTGCCTGGAAGGGATCCCTGCCGCCGCCCAACCTCTGCCGGATCAGGCGTGGAGCTGGCGGGTTTTGGTCAGGCCGGGCAAACGGGTGAAGGTGGGGGATCGGATTGGTTTTTGGAGCAAGGAGGGATCCCCCTCTGGGCTGAGAGCCACTGTCCTGGATTTGGATCCGGAGACCGGTGGGCGAGTGGTGCAGTTTGAGTGGGAGGGGGCACAGCCTTTTGAGGAAATCCTAGAGCAGGTGGGCCGGATCCCGCTGCCTCCCTACATCAAGGCTTCCGGACAGGTTCGCCCTCAAGACTACCAAACCCTCTGGGCGAAACACCCCGGATCGGTGGCTGCTCCCACGGCAGGGCTGCATTTTACCCAGGAGCTGCTGGAGCGGCTGGCCCAAAAAGGGATCCAAACCGCCTACATCACCCTGAACATCGGCCTGGGTACCTTCCGACCGGTGGAAGCGGAGCGGGTAACCGAGCATCGTCTCCACAGCGAGTGGCTCAAGGTGCCGGCAGAAACGGTGGCAGCCATCCAAAAAGCCCAAGCCCGAGGGGGGCGGGTGATCGCGGTGGGAACGACTGTGGTGCGCTCTTTGGAAACCGCGGCAGCCTCTGGCACCTTGCAGCCTTGGCAGGGGAAAAGCGATCTCTTCATCTACCCCGGCTACTCCTGGCGGGTGATTCAAGGACTGGTCACCAATTTTCATCTGCCCCGCTCCAGCCTGATGATGCTGGTGGCTGCGCTGATCGGGCGGCAAAGGCTGCTGGATCTCTACCGAGAGGCCGTCGACCAGGGGTATCGCTTCTATTCCTTTGGGGATGGCATGCTGATCCTGCCCTAGGGCTGGGGCTGACCTCCCTGGGATCCCTTGAAGGAACCGGCCTCCGCTTCTGCTTCAACTGGGGTCGAAGGACGGTCTTGGCCGCCGGCAAACCAGTTCCGGATGCGATCCCATTCCACCTGGTGGTAGCCGTCCACCGCCCAATTGGCCCGCCGCTGCAGCATGTGCAGAGGAAAGAAGGTGGCCAGAGCCAGCACCGGGATCCCTGCCGAACGGGCTGCCTGAATGCCGGGGTAGGTGGCCTCAATGCTCAAGCACTCCTGGGCAGGCAATTCCATCCGCTGCAAAAGCAGGCGGTGCAAGTGTCCTGGGGAAAATATTGGGCCTGCATCATCCCCCGTCACTCGATAGGAGCGCACATCGGTCAACTGTATCAGGGCCGGGCAACAGGACTGGAAACGCTCCAGAAAAGCGGTCACCTCGGCTGCCGATTGGCCGCACAGCAGGCCGACCTTCAGTTGCAGCCGCTCCAGCGTCTCCAAAGTTTCCCTCAGGCCGGGAATGAGAGGCAATTCCCTCTGCCCCTGCAAAGCCTGTCGGTAGTATAGGGCCTTGCGTTTCAGCAGCTCTTCCAGTTGTTTGGGGCTGAGCACCCGCCCCTGCTCCCCCCACAGAGCCGGCAGGCGCTCTCGATCCGGTCGGCCCAGGTATTGCAGCCGGTAAAGCTCCCGCTGCCCAGGGGATCCCGACTTCGGCCAGCACAGGTTCCAGGGGCGCAGGTTCTCTTCCACCAGCAGTTGGTTGATGGCCTGTAGGTGCAAGTTCTCGTCATCGGCCACCACTCCACTCCAGCTCAAGATCACCCCTTGCAGTCCCATAGGGGGGACATCACCCTCTGCTAACGACCGCAACCCAACTGC
>NZ_JANSIB010000025.1:8774-27059 GCF_047461895.1 Synechococcus sp. R55.8
GGGTTGTCCAAGTTGAGGGTGGGAGGAACCCAGCCGTGGTGGATGGCCAAAGCTGTGGCCACCGTGGCAATGCCGCCCGCTCCCCCCAACAGGTGGCCGGTCATGGACTTGGTGGCGCTGATGGCCAAACGGGGGGCATGCTCGCCAAAGACCGACTTGATGGCCTGGACCTCGGCGATATCCCCTACAGGGGTGCTGGTGGCATGGGCATTGATGTGTTGCACATCCCCAGGCTGAAGCCCGGCATCCTTGAGGGCCAGCCGCATCGCCCGGGCCGCTCCCTCGCCGCCGGGGGCAGGGTTGGTCATGTGGTGGGCATCGCAGGTGAGGCCATAGCCGACTATCTCCGCATAGATCTTGGCCCCGCGGGCGCGGGCGTGCTCCAACTCCTCCAGCACCAGGATCCCTGCTCCTTCCCCCATGACAAAGCCATCCCGATCCCGATCAAAGGGCCTACAGGCTTGCTCCGGGGTGTCGTTGCGGGTGGAAAGGGCCTTCATGGCACTGAACCCCGCCATGGACAAAGGGGTGACCGCCGCTTCCGTGCCACCTGTAATCGCCGCTTGCACCTCTCCCCTCTGGATGAGCCGAAAGGCATCGCCAATGGCGTTGGAGCCAGAGGCACAGGCCGTAACTGTGCAGGAATTGGGGCCTTTGGCGCCAAAATGAATGGCCAGGTGACCCGCAGCCATATTGGCGATCATCATGGGCACCATGAAGGGGCTACAGCGATCCGGCCCTTTCTGCAGATAGATGGTCTGCTGCTCTTCCAAGACGCGGATGCCGCCGATGCCGGTGCCCAAGATCACCCCCACTTGCTCAGCGTTGAGAGCGGTGATGCGAAAGTCAGCGTCCTCCAAGGCTTGCCGGGTGGCCGCCATCGCCAGGTGCACAAAGCGGTCGGTGCGCTTGACATCCTTGCGATCCAAATAGTCGAGGGGATCAAATCCCTTCACCTCTCCGGCAATACGGCAGTCGTGGCGGGAGGCATCGAAATGGGTAATCGGCCCAATGCCGGAGCGCCCTGCCAGCAGGCTCTGCCAAAACTCGGCAGGAGAGTTGCCGATGGGGGTGACCGCGCCCAGCCCCGTAATCACAACGCGGCGGGTTGGCCTGAGAGCAGTGGCGGGATCCAGAGTAGCCATCGTCCGGTGTTAGCCCAGGGGTATGGAGGCAGATTAGGCAGCTTTCTTCGAGAGGATGTAGTTGACAGCGTCTTGCACGGTGGCGATCCTTTCTGCATCTTCATCGGGGATCTCCAGGTCGAATTCCTCTTCAAAAGCCATGACCAGCTCCACCGTATCAAGGCTGTCGGCCCCCAGGTCGTTCTGGAAATTGGCTTCCGGGGTCACTTTGTCGTCTTCCACGCCCAGTTGATCGGACACGATCTTGCGAACACGGCTATAAACTTCGTCTGCGCTCATGCTTGGAATCCCAACTCTCGATTCAGCGTGTCTTGGCCGGGCCAACCGGCGGCCAATGAAGCAATCCCTATTGTATCGGACAATGGATCCCCTCTTGTGAGCAGCCTCACCTGCATTTGCCGCTGCGGCCAGAGTATGGAGGTGTGGGGATTGAGCCGCGGCCTTTTCGGTTGCAGGAAAGAAAAGCTAGTATAGTCTACTGCATCTCTACAACTGGATCCTCAAGGAGAACTCGCTTCCATGCCCCGCGCTTACGAAACGATGCTGATTGTGCGTCCTGATCTGTCAGATGAACCCCTCGAACAACTGCTCAGCAGTCAGGAGGCAATCCTGCGAGAGAACGGAGTAACCCACGTGGAGATTACCAATAGGGGCAAGCGCCGCTTTGCCGGGTTTGAGATGAAAAAGTTCAAGGAGGGTCTGTACATCCAGTTCAACTACGAAGCCGAACCCAATGCGGTGGCTGCCTGGGAGAAAAACCTGCGCATCAACGAGAGTGTGCTGCGCCACATGACTCTCCGCGTCGGCTAGGTTTGACGGCATCCTGGCCTGCGGGCATGATGGAAGTGCCCTGAGCTGCCCCTTATCCCTGGATGGCTCCGTTATGAACTCGATTGTGTTGATGGGCGAGGTTCTGTCTGAGCCAGAGCTGCGCTACACCCCTGATAACTTAGCTGTTGCGTCCTTGGTGATTGGCTTTCCCAGCTTGCGCCCGGATGAGCCGCCCTACCGGGTGCGCGTTTCCTCTTTTGGAGAACTGGCCAAAAGGGTGGTGGACACCTGCCATGTGGGCGACCAAATCACAGTGGAAGGCCAACTGCACATGAATGTGGTGGAGCGAGATGGGCGCAAGGAAAAGCTGGCCGAGATCACCGCGCGCCGTGTCCATCAACTGGGATCCGCTCGCGTCCTCTCTCTGACGGGGATGGGCGAACCGGCGATTGTGGAATCCTCTGAGGGGGATGTGGTTTCCCCACCGGAGCCGGACGATCTCCCGTTCTAACGGTTGCGAGACTTGCCGGGATCCCCCATGTCTCAGGAACTTGCTGCGGGTGAACCTTTGAGATCCCTGCGGGTCATCGGCTACTCGGTGCAGGGGCGTCCTATTCACCTTTGGCAGCTCACCCAAGGGATCCGCTCCTTGCTGCTGCTCGGCGGGGTACACGGGGATGAGGTGGAGGGCTATGCCCTGATCGAGCGCTATGTGGCTTCTGGGAAATGGGGATCCCTGGCCGGGAAAGCGACCCTATGGGCAATCCCTCGCTTGAACCCGGATGGCTGTGCCTTGGGGCAACGGCTCAATGCCAACGGTGTGGATCTCAACCGCAATCTGCCCACCCAAGATTGGATCCCGGCCTCTTTGGAAGCTCGCTATCCGCCCGGAGCAGCCCCAGGCTCCGAGCCCGAGACGCAGGCGTTGTTGGCGGGCTTGGCCCAGATGCGGCCCCAATTTATCCTTTCTGCCCACTCCTGTCAGGCACACCCCTGCGTGAACTACAACGGCCCTGCCCTTGAGCTGGCCCAGGTGATGGCTACTCGCAACGGCTTGCCCATTGCCGCCGACATTGGCTACCCTACCCCTGGTTCTCTGGGCACTTGGGCAGGGCAGGAACGGCGGATCCCAACCCTAACGCTGGAAATCCTGCGGGGCACTCCCCTCGATCAAGTCTGGCAAGAGCAGGCCGAGGCGCTGCAGGCGGTGTTGGAGTGGGCAGCCCAAGGCGATGCCTTCTGACCGGTGTCAAGATCTCTGAACTTTCGTTGCCAATCTGCCTAGTTCGTTCAAGATATCTGGGGTTTTCTCGCCCAAATCTTCTACAACACAGATAGGTGGGGCAGAGCAGAGGGGAGCTTGGAGTTGAGGGAAAAGGGGTCAGAGGTCAACCCCGAAGTCACGCTGCTTCTGCCTTGTGCCCCGCTGTTAGCCATCTGGAGGAAGCCAATATGTTCAGCAGGATTTTGGTGGCAGTGGATCGGTCGGAGCTGAGCCAGGGAGTATTTCAAAAGGCCGTCCAAGTGGCCAAGGCCATGCAGGCCCAGATGATGATTCTCCATGTTCTGTCTCAGGAAGAGCCGGGCGCCCCAGAGCCGCCGATGATCCTGGGGGTAGATTACAGCTCCACCATCAGCGCCGAGCTGTGGCAGTCCTACCGGGAGCAATGTGCCATCTTCGAGCAAAACCAGATGGACTACCTGCGCTCGCTGGTGGAGAAAGCGGCTGAGCACGGGATCCGCGCTGAGTACACCCTCAACTACGGCAACCCCGGTCGGGTCATCTGCGATCTGGCCCGCTCTTGGGATGCGGACTTGGTGGTGGTGGGCCGCCGCGGCCACTCCGGCCTGAGCGAGCTGTTTCTGGGCAGCGTTAGCAACTACGTGCTCCACCGCGCTCCCTGCTCGGTGCTGACGATACAAGGGGAAGCCCTGAAAAAAGAAGCCCAAACTGCGGAAGAGAAGACAGCTACCCCTGCTGGCTAAGGCTCTAGGGACTCTAGGGCGAGGGAGTGGGATCTGGTCGCGTGAGCGGGGCAGAGTCCTTGCTCTCCGGCTGGCCCTCCAAGAGGCGATTCACTTCGGTTTCCAGGCTGTTGAAGGTGCTCAGCTCGATCACGGCAATGTCCGGCTGGCGGCTGCTTTGCACGTAGGCCTGCAAGCCAGAGGCGGCCAAGGTCAGGGTTAAGGGATCCTGCTCGGCGTCAGGCTTGGGCTCAAAGGTCAGCCGTAGGTCGGGCTCAGACAACACCCTTTGGGCTTCCGCGTCGGCCTGTTCCACAAACTCCTTGGCGCGGGCAGCATTCAGGCTGGAGAACAGAGAGCCGAGATCCACAGGCTGGCCCGGTCGCTCCGGGTTTTCCCAGCGCAGCTCCAAGGATCCCTTCTCTGAAGGCCGAGGGGTGAGGGTGACCTTTTCCCCTTGGGATTCTAAGGTGACTTGGCCCACTTGGTTGGCGTTGAGGCGGGCAATGCGGTGATCCCGCAGCTCTTCCAAGTCGGAGCGGAGAATATCGGCGGTGGAGGTGAGCAAGGTGGCTACTGCCGGGTGCTCAGAGGTGATGACGTACACCTGGCCATCTTTCTCCGATCCCAAAGCGACCTTCAGGGTTTTGCCCTCCTCCAGCTCTACCGTCAGCCGGGCGGAAGGCTGCTCCAAGCCATAGGGGGCTAGATCCGTCTGGGTCTCGGCGGGGAACTCCACGGCCTGCAGGCGGGCCAGAGTATTGAGCAAGCGGTTGACGTTGATCTCATCGGCAGGCAGCTCTCTGGGCTCGACAATCTGCCAAGTATTGTCTTGTCGCTGCAGGCGAAAAACTAAGGACTCCGCACCGCTGACGCGACCCGGATCCGCCTCTGCCAACTGCACTTGAAGGGCCTTCACCTCGGCAGTGTCAAACCGAAGCAAGGTTTTGTCCCGCAAAGCCAGTAGGGAGGGCAACAGGGATCCCTTCTGGGCACTGCTTAGAAGCACCACCTGTCCCCCTTCGGGCTGGGCGTAGAAGCCAGAGCCGTCGAAGTTGTCGTTGCCGATGGCTAGGCGGTAGGGATCCCCTTCTTTGGGGAAAAGGGCAATTTGGTGTCGCGGCTGATCCAGGCCAAAAGCGGCTAGGTCGGTGGCCCCCTCTAGGGTGATTTGGGGAGTGAGGCGGGAGAAGGTGTTGAGCAACTGCTCAATGGGGAAGTCCAGCGCCGCCGACTGGATGGGACCGACGATCCGCCAGTGGGATCCCTCTTCTTCTGGATTGCGCTCCAAAAGGATTTCCAAGTACTCCGCACCGCTGCCGCGAACAGGTTCCCCCTCTTTCTGTTGGCGGATTTCAATGCGGGCGATGGTGTCGGTGGCAAAGTGGAACAGCCGCGCTCGCTCCGCCTGTTGCTCCTGGCGCAGTTGCTGGATGTTGTCCAAGAGGAAGTAGCCCAGCAGACAGGCCACCGCCAAACCCAAAAGAACCCAGGTGGTTCGCTTGAACATACTGGACTCTCCTCCTACCGTCTTTGCCACCACAGGGCAGCTCCGGAACCCAGGGCCGCCAAGGGCAAAAGGACCGTCGATCCCAGCACCAGCCAGCGGAAGTTTTGACCGGTCAGGGTGAGACGGCGATCCGTGATGGATTTGGGGCGGATGGAGATCTGCTCCGTTTGCTCAGTCAGCCAGTTGAGGGTGTTCAAGAAGAGATCCCGGTTGCCCTGCTGCCGCAAGTTGCCGTTGAGGGCAAAGTTGACATTGCCGATCACCACCAGGCGGGCCTCCTGCGGGGATCCTGTGTCGGCCTGGTCGGCGTCCAAACGGCGGGTTAAAGCAACACCCAAGGTGAGGGGGCCGGGCTTGTCCTGATCCGGATCGAATTGCAAGGGGCCACGTTCCAGCTCAGGACTGGTCTCCCCCCAACTTTGCGGGCCGGTGCGCAGCAGGGGCGTGGCTTGGATCCCTTCGCGGGCTTCGGTTTCCACAGAGCGGGCCAGGGGGAACAGGGTCATTAGCCGCTGGGCCGCCAAGGGGGCGGTGATGGGGTGATCCCCGTAGGTAGTAACCAGGGCAACCGCCGGCCCTGTCCCCAACAGTTGGCTGACGCTGCTCACCTCAATGAGGATGTCATCCCCCAAGACCACGCCCCACTCTTCCAGCAAGGGATCCAGGCCAGCCTCCACCCGCGGCCCGATCAGCAACAGCAGCCGTCCGCCTTTCGCCAGATAATCCTGCAGTTTCTCCACCTCGCCGGGGAACAAAGCCCGCTGTGGCCCCGCCAGCACCAGGACATCCGCCTCTTCTGGGATCCCCGATTGCACCAAGTTGAGGGGCTCTACCCGATAGCCTTCCTGACCCAGGGCTGCCGCCGCCTGGGCCAGAGTTGGAGTACCTTCCCTCGCTTCCAGCCCCACTTCCCCGTGCCCTTGCACGAAATAGGCCAGCAACTCCCCTCGGTTGACCACTTTGGACAGGACGGGGGTCAGTTTGCTCTCCAGATCAGGGGCAGGGGGCTGAGGCAGTTGTTGCCGGCTTTCTCCGGCCTCCACCACCAGGGTGTTGTTCTGGGTCACCTGCAGCCGCTGAATGGTCAGGGGATCCCGGTTGGGATCCACAAACTCAAACTGGAAGCGGTTGGGGTTGAGGCGGCGATAGCGCTCCAGTTGTTCCCGCAGATTGGGATCCGGCGCAGTGGTGACCACCCAAACTTTGACCGGCTGCACCAATCCCTGCACCAATTGCCGGGTTTGGGGCGACAGGGTAAACAGGCCCTCCTCGGTGAGATCCAGCCGCAGGTCGTAGCGCACCGCCACCACATTCACCAGCACTAGAATGACGGCCATCGCCGCCACCGCCACCAGGATGTTGGCGTTGGTCTGGGTGGAACGCAGACCGAGGAAGACCCCCACCTCCTGCCGGTGGGTGATGCCCCAAGCCACCAGCAGGGCCAAACCTGTTTCCAGCATGCTCAGGGGCACAGCCGTCCAACCGGTAAAGGCGGATCCCACCACCAGGCCAATGGCGATGACGCCAATGCCCAGGATCCCTGTCCAGTCCTTTAGCGCGCGCCAGTCCTTCATAATGCTCCGCACCGCTGCCGCAAACACCACACTCCTCCCATCTGACCCTAGCTCTGTTGCCAGCGCAGGCTTTCCACCGATTGCACCGTGGCAAACAGCCCCAGGACGATGATGCTCAAGAAAAGAATGAGGCTGCTGCTGCTGAGGATCCCTTGCACCCAGTTGCTGTATTGCTGCAGCAAAGATACGTGCCGCAGCGTCGCGGCAATCCAGTTCTCCTCCTGGCCGGCTGCCGCGTCGATCACCCAGAGCAACAAAATCAAGCCAAAGGTGGCCACTGCTGCGATGAGGGTGCTGTCTGTCAGAGAAGAGATAAACAACCCCAAGGCCATAACGCTACCCGCCAGCAGGGTTAGGCCCACATAACCCATCAGGGTCAGGCGGTAGTCGACTGCCGGGTTGGCGCTGCTCAGCACCAGCACATGGTAGACCAGCGGCGGCAGCAGCAGCGTGATGAAAAACACCCAGACCGCCAACCATTTGCCCAGGGCCACCTCCAAGTTGGTGATGGGAGAAGTAGCCAGCAGCTCCATCGTGCCTCGCCGCCGCTCCTCGGCATAGGAGCTCATGGTGAAGATGGGCAATAGAAATAAGGAGAGGGTGCCCAAGAGGTTGAGAAACTGCTGTGACAGGATGGTGGCCGCGTCGAAATTGTTCTCCTGGCCGAACTGGGCGAAAAGATCCACCTGCTGAGAAAAGCTGATCACCCGCACCAGAATATTAAAGAAGAAAAACCCCGCCAGTCCCCAAAACACCGCGGCCACCACATAGGCAATGGGGGAGGTGAAGTAGCCGCGCAGCTCTTTGCGAAAAATGGCAACCACTCCGTTCATGCCGCTTCCTCCAATGCGCCCTCAGATCCCTCTTGCGTAGTGAGCTGCAGGAAAATCTCTTCCAAAGAAGCCTGCGGGCGGCCTATCTCGTAGAGGTCGATCCCTGCCTGCACCAGCACCCTGGCCACCTCCGGGATCCAGCCGTCCGCGGCAGCGTTGCTCTTGAGCTGCACCTGCCAGCGGGAGGGATCCGCCGCCAAGGGCTGTAGGCTCACCACCTCCACTTGGGGCAAAGGCTGCAGGGCCGTCCGGATGGCCATTGCCTCGGTTGCCCCCACCACCAGCTTTGCCTGCTGCCGATCCTGGAGCTGGGCTGTCAGCTCGGCAGGCGTGCCAATGGCCGCCACCTGGCCGCGGTTGATGATCACCACTCGGTCGCAGGTCATGCTCACCTCGGGCAGGATGTGGGTGGAGAGGATGATGGTGTGCTCCCCCGCCAGGCTCTTGATGAGCTTGCGCACCTCGATAATCTGCTTGGGATCCAGCCCAATGGTGGGCTCATCCAGGATGATCACCGGCGGGTCGTGAACCAGAGCTTGGGCGATGCCCACCCGCTGCTTAAACCCCTTGGAGAGCTTGCGGATGAGGGTGTGGCGCTTTTCTTCCAGGCTGCACCGCCGGATCGCCTCGTCCACCCGCCTGGGCCGATCGCCAGCGCTGACCCGCTTGATCTGGGCCACAAAGTGCAGGTACGCCTCCACCGTCATGTCGGGGTAGAGGGGTGGGTTTTCCGGCAGATAGCCAATGCGCTGCCGCACCGCCATCGAGTTTTCGTGAACATCAAACCCGGCCACCCGCACCGTCCCCTCGCTGGCAGGCAGATACCCCGCCAAAATGCGCATGGATGTGGTCTTGCCGGCTCCGTTCGGCCCCAAAAAACCCATGATCTCGCCGGCGTTCACCTGGAAGGAAACATCGCGGATGGCAGTGAAGCTGCCGTAGGTTTTGCTCAGATGCTCAACTTCGATGGCACCCGCGGTTGCACGAGCAGTGGGTAAACCTGTCATCAGCAACTCCTAACCTAGAGGGTCAGCAGCGATTAGCAAACGGTCCAAGGCCGAGTTACCCCTATTCCCAAAGAGGACAAATGTCGGGAAGCAGGCTCGGGCAAGAAGGCGGGCAACAGCGCTGAGGCCACATGCCAACTTAGCATAGCGACGGCGAGGATGAGTCGAGGGAACTGGGATCCCTTTCCCCCTTTTGGTGGGGATCCATCGGTTGGCTAGTCGGCAGGGCTTGTGAGGGATCCCCACTGTTCCAGCCCCAGAACCCGGCTCTCCCCTGGATTGGCTGCCACCACCTCCCCAATGGGGAAGGCTTCGGGGAGCAGGGATCTCACCTGATTTTCCGCCTCAGGGGGGATCACCAGCACATAGCCCACCCCCAGGTTGAAGGTGCGGAACATCTCCAAGGTCTCCACCTGGCCCTGCTCTTGGAGCCAGAGAAACTCCTGTGGGATGGGCCAGCTATGGGGCTGCAGCCGCGCCGCCTGGTTGGGGGCCAAACAGCGGGGCAAGTTTTCCGGGATCCCGCCGCCGGTGATGTGGGCCATGCCGTGGATGGCGATCCCTGCTGCCTGCAGCCGCTGCACCGCCTGCACGTAGATGCGGGTGGGGGTGAGGAATACTTCCGCCAAAGGCCGATCCCAGCCGGGAGGCCGGTGATCCCAGCGCCAACCCCGGTCGGCCACAATCCGCCGCACCAAGCTGTAGCCGTTGCTGTGTAGGCCGCTGCTGGGCAAAGCCAACAACCGATCCCCAAGCTGTACCCGCGACCCATCCAGAATGGCCGCCTTCTCCACAATTCCCACACAAAACCCGGCCAGGTCGTACTTCCCAGGGGGATAAAACCCCGGCATCTCCGCCGTTTCCCCGCCCAGCAGTTGGCAGCCCGCTTCCTGGCAGCCCGCCAAGATGCCATCGATCACCTGCCACAGGGCTTCTGGCTCCAGCTTGCCAGTGGCCACATAGTCCAAGAAAAACAGCGGCCGGGCCCCCACCGTCAGCACATCGTTGGCACACATCGCCACCAGATCGACGCCCACCCCCTGGTGCTGACCCCACTGCTGGGCAATGTCCAGCTTTGTCCCCACCCCATCGGTGCCCGCCACCAACACCGGCGCTTGATACCCTGTCGGCAGCTCAAACAGGCCGGCAAAGCCGCCGATGCCACCCAAGGTTTCTGAAGAACCTGAAGACGGAACTTGAATCCGTTCAACGCGCTCGCGGATCCCCCTGACAAAGGCCTGGCCCAGATCGATGTCAACCCCTGCTGAGCGGTAGTCCAAGATGCCGAAACCCCTTATGCTATCAAGACTTGGGCTCCTGTGTCCGACCGTACAAACGGGTCAACTCAGAAACCTATGGTACATTAACTTCTGTTTTAACCGTCGCCTTGGAAGTTGTACAGGATTGGAGAGGAGCGCGGCCTCATGCGAAATTGGAAACAGCTTGGACAGGGACTGGATCCCGCCCGCAAAATGGGCTTGGTCAGCTGTCTCTGTGTCACGGCTTTGGGCTTGCCGGCAGGCATGTTGGGCGGCTTGACTTCGCGAGCACAAGCCTCAACGCGAACCGGATCCCTGAGCACCCGAGCAGCGGAGCTGTCACCTGCATCCAAATTGCCCTCCCCGGCCACCGACCTCGTTCCCCCTTCCCAACCCGCCACTGCTGCCGCAGCCCCAGTCAGAACGCTGCCGAGAACCCCCCAAACCCCTATCTCCGACCACAAAGGTCTTGCCCCTGCCAAACTGGGTACCCTGAACTTGGATCATTCTTTGAACCGAACTCGCCAGGCGATCCTGCCCCGTCGAGCAGAAGAACCCATTCTCAAGATCGGCGAACAACAGCAGCACACCAGCCAGCCCATCTCCACCCTCTACGACTATCAGATGGACGGGCAACAGGTGGTTACTGTCTATGTGCGGGATCTGCCCATTGTCAGTTTTGTCGAGCACCCTGGGCTAGAACCACCGCTCATGCGGGCCAGCACCCTTGTGGCCCAGCTCAACCAAATGGCCCAGGGATCCCTGAAAGACACCACCATCACCTTAGGTTGGGCAGATCTGGAATTGGCCGAACAAGGCTTGGGTGTTCCTCTCTACACCATTCAGGTCAACAACAAGGAATTGCTGCGCATCGACGCTGGAGTGCTGTTGATCGATAACCAGCGCCCGGTGGATGTGGCTGTTTTGGCCGCCAACCGTCTCCGCCGTCTGCTGCTCGATGCCCCGCCCATTTCAGCTCCGGCCCTGCCTCAACCGGCTGCTCTGACCGCCAAAGCCGCTGTTGCAGGTTCCAAGCCGAAAACAGCCCCTCAACAGGAACCCGCCCCTGTCCGCGTGGTTGGGCCTGTGCAAGAGGGCATTGCTTCTTGGTATGACCTGCACCCAACCCGCCATGAGATGACGGCTGCCCACCCCACCCTGCCCTTTGGCACCGAGGTACGGGTGACCAACCTGAAAAACGGCCGCCAGGCTGTCGTGCGCATCAACGATCGCGGCCCTTTTATCCCCGGTCGGATCATCGACCTCTCCCTGCGGGCGGCAGAGGTGTTGGGGATGGTGCGCTCGGGGCTGGCACCTGTGCGGGTGGAAGTGGTGCAACGCTAGCTAGGGCACGGGCGAAAAGCGCTTGGAATCGGGGGAATAGCGCCAAGAAATGCCGTCGGGATCCCGGCTGCGGCTCCACTCCGGAAACCCGGTTTTGAATTTCCAGTAGGTAATGGCGGAAACCACCACCCCCAACCGTTCCGCCAACTGAGTCTGGTTAAGGGGGCGCAGCGGTGCCCGTGGCGCCGTAACGGCGGTGGGGCTGGGTGTGGGGGCAGAGCCTGCCGACTCTTGGGGGGCCGTGGCTGCAGGGGTGGGCGCTTCCTCCTCCAACCGGTGACTACGGCTGGGCTCCTGGGGACGCAGCAGGCTGAACTGGCTCAACAGGCCGACATTTTCCAGGTTTAAAAGATTTTCCAGGTTAGAGGTTTGGTGGATCAGCTCCAGCTCACGGCGAAACTCATCCTCCAGCACCTGCAGATAGTGCTCCCGCTTCTGCTCCGACTCGGCATCCTTGAGCAGACCCAAGGCAAAGCTGAGGTTCGAGAGGGGCTCGCTCAGATCCTGCAAGAATTTCTTGAACAGAGTGCCCTTCACCTCCGAGAACTGCTGCAGCTGCTGCAGTTTTTGCCGCAGCTCTTCGATTCTTTTTTCTTCCAGCTTGCGGTTCTCGAGGCTCTGGCGGTGGTTGTGCAGGGCAATTTCAATGGTGGTGTAGAGTTCCCGCTCTTTGAAAGGCTTGATGATGTAGCCGAAGGGTCGGGTCTCCTTGACGCGGGAGAGGGTGTCTTCGTCGGCGTAGGCCGTCAGATGCACCACCGGAATGTTGAAGCGCTCGGTGATCCGCTTGGCGGCTTCTATGCCATCGATATCGCCTTTTAGGACGATATCCATCAAGACCAAGTCCACCGGCATCTCTTCCAGCCTTCGGATTGCTTCTTCCCCGGAAGAAGCAATGGCGGGCACAGCGTAGCCAAATTTTTTCAGAACGTTGGCAATGTCCTTGGCGATGATCTTCTCGTCCTCGACGACCAGAATACTGCCTTTGACAAGGGGTGGAACTCTCTTCAAGGCTCGCTCCTCGGAAAGGTAATGATGAAAGTAGTACCCGATTTGCTTCTCAATTGTATCTTGCCCTGTAGCTGATCGGTGAGGGTTGCAACCAGTTGTAAACCCAGAGATTGAGTTTCCTTGAAGTCAAAGTTCGGGGGCAAGCCAATGCCATTGTCGGAGACTCGCAACTGAGTATATTTGCGGGTTTGGCTGAAACAAACCTCTATCTCTCCACTGCGGCCCTTCGGGAAGGCATACTTGAGGCTGTTGGTCACCAACTCGTTGATGATCAGGCCACACAAAACTGCATCGTCGAGGTTGAGGCGGATCCCTTCGGCGCGGATGTTGGCGCGAATGCTCTCGGGGTTTACCCCGTAAGAGTGAAAGAGGTTGGAGATCAAATTGTGTAGGTACTGCTTGAGATCCACAGCGGCCAGATTGTTGGATTGGTACAAACCTTCGTGGATCAAAGACATGGCTTGAATACGGCTGCCGGCATCCTTAAAAACGCGGGCGTACTTGCGGCTTTTGATCTGGTCAGCTTGGAGCCGCAGCAGGCTGGAGATGATTTGCAGGTTGTTTTTGACGCGGTGGTGAATCTCCCGCAGCAGGACTTCTTTTTCCTGAAGGGCAGCTTGGATCTGCAGCTTTGCCCGTTTTTCTTCGGTAATGTCTTCGCAAATGCCGATGATGAAGAGGTTTTTGCCCTCGGGATCCCGGACTGCAGAGACTGCCAGGCGGCACCAAACCACCTTTCCGCTGCGGTGGATGTAGCGTTTTTCCAGGTGGTAGCGATCCCGTTGGCCGTTCAAAACCTCCTGGAAGAGTTGCCAATCTTCCTGAATGTCCTCGGGATGGGTGAGGTCGCAGAAGCTCATGTGGGTCAGTTCGGCAGCGCTATAGCCCAAGATCTCTTCCAGAGCGGGGTTCACTTTTAGGTAATGGCCCCGATGATCGACGATGGAAATGCCCAGGGCTGACTGCTGGAAGATGCCCCGTAAACTCAGCTCACTTTGGCGAAGGGCTGCCTCGGCTTGCTTGCGCTCGGTAATGTCCAAAATCTGGCTTAGAAAGTAGCTGGGATCCCCTTGGGCCGTGCGCACCAGGGTGATGCGAAGAATGGCATAGACTATTTGGCCGTTCTTGTGGATGTAGCGTTGTTCCTGTTCGCACTGATGCACCTGGCCGGCCAGCAGGCGGTTGCTGTTTTCCAGAGTGGTGGCGATGTCGTCGGGATGGGTGATGTCGAGGACGGTTTTCCCTTTGAGATCCTCCAGGGTGTAGCCCAGGGTTTCGGTAAAAGCGGCGTTGATTTGCAAATAGGTGCCATCCACGTGGGTCATGGCCTTGGCAATGGGGGCCCATTCAAAGGATTGGCGGAAGCGTTCTTCACTTTCTTTGAGGGCAATTTCTGCCTCCACGCGGGCGCTGATGTCGATCACCTGGTTGAGAAACTGGGTGGGCTGTCCTTCCTCGTCGGTGAGCAGGGTGGCCTGAAACAGCACATGAACAACCTGGCCGGAACGGTGGGTGTAGCGAATCTGGCGCTGGCTGACAGAGACCTTCCCTGCCAGCAAAGCCTCATTGGCCCCCAGCAGTGGGTTGACATCTTCGGGGTGGAGAATGTCCAGTTGTTGCCGATGTTTCAATTCTTCGGGGGTGTAGCCGACAATCTGGGCAAAGGCATCGTTGACCTGGATAAATCGCCCCTGCAAGTCCACAAGGGCAATTCCATTGGGGGCCAGCTCAAAAATCTGCCGAAAATGGTTGGCGCTTTGTTGCCAGGCTTGCTCTATACGACGCCGTTCGGCTTCCAGTTGCTTGGACTCAGTGATGTCTTCGACGATCCCTGCCACCCGATAGATTTTGCCCTCTTTGTCGGCGATGGGAAAGGTGCGTTCTCGCAGCCAAATCAGGCGGCCATCAGTGTGATAAATGCGGAAGACAACATCGGTGGATTTGCCCTCCGATTGGGCTTTGAGGATGGTGGGGAACAACCAGCGGTCGTCGGGGTGGATCTGGCGGATCCAGGCTTGGGGGTTGGCGTAGGCCTCTTCGGCGGAGCGGCCCCAAATGGCTTCACAGGCTGGGCTGACGTAGATCAGCTCTTTGCTGTAGACCGTTGTAATCCAAAACAGTTGTTGCGTATTCTCTACCAGTTGCAGAAAACGATGCTCGCTCTCTCGGCGGGCTTCTTCCAATTGTTGTTGTCGTTCTTTCAGTTGACGGGATGCTGTGATGTCGGTAACAAATCCTTCAAAATAGAGGGGATCCCCTTGGTCGTTGTAGATGGTACGGGCATTTAAAGAAATCCAAATTAGCCTGCCATCTTTGCAGCAGACTTGGTGTTCAAAATTCACAACTTGACCTTCTCTCAGCATGCGCTGGATGAATTCGGCTCGTTGCTCCGGATCGCTATAGATTTGGGTGCCAATATCGGAGACGTTGTGCATCAAATCCTCAGGGGATTCGTAGCCGAAAATATGGGCCAAGGCCGGGTTGGCAACCAGGTATTTGCCCTCTAGGGTGGTTTGAAAAATGCCTTCGACGGCGTTCTCGAAGATCTGCTGGTAGCGGGCAGCAGTGCTGCGGCTGTCCTGCAGTTGGGATTGGAGCTGCTCGAGGGTTTGCCGATGCTCCTGGGCTTGGAGAAGGATTTGCTTCAGGCTGAGGGCAACGAGGTCAATCTGTTCCCGTTCAAAGGAACTCAGTTGGCGAGGATGGCAGTCAAGCAGGTGCAGATCGGCCAACCGGATCCCCTGCTCAGTCTGCAAGAGGAAGGATTCATGAAAAGGCCATTGCTCAGCCCCAGGACTGGCATTGAGGTTGAAGGGTTCGCCGGCTGGGATCCCTTGCGGATCCCGGTAGAGGATCCCTTTTGAAGACGAGTGGGGATCCGATCCCGGCTGGGCCAGTTCTAGATAGACCAAAGGTACTTTCAACAGTTGACCCAGTAATTGCAACAGCGGGTACAGCGCTGTACCCAGTTCGGTTTGAAGGGACTGCCCTTCCCTGGGAGCAGTCCGCGGGAAAGCAAAACCGTGCACAACGGATCTTGGCGAGCGAGAAATGGGAGGTGACATGGGAAAACCTGGCCGAGGAGCTGGCTCAACCCAGTCCATCACGACAGATCGGGGGTGCCTGGTTGGGCTGATCTCCACAGGGAAAAGGAGCAGGCGCACCCATTCTGCACCCACTCTACTCTAGCGATACTCTGGAGAAACTTACTTTGAAACTTACTTTACTTTAGTGAAACATGCTGCTGACGGAGCTATCTTCATGGATGCGCCAGATCGCTTCCCCCAGCACATTGGCTACCGAGAGAACGGTTAACTCGGGAAAGTGCTGCTCTGGAGGGATAGGGATAGTGTTGGTGACGATCACCTCTTCAAATAGACCACCCCGCAGGCGTTGAATGGCCGGCTCAGAAAAAACAGGGTGAATGGCGCAGGCATAAACCGCTTTGGCTCCCAGCTTGCGCAGCAATTTTGCCCCTTCCGAGATGGTGCCTGCCGTATCGATCATGTCATCCACAAGGATGGCAGTTTTCCCCCGCACATCCCCAATCAGATTCATGACTTCCACATCGTTGTGGGCTTGGCGGCGCTTGTCAATGATTGCCAGAGGGGCTTCCTTGAGTTTTTTGGCAAAGGCACGGGCACGAGCCACACCCCCCACATCGGGAGAGACGACCACAATGTCTTCGTCGAGCAAGCCCTTTTCCTTGAGGTAAGCCTGTAATACCGGCTGGGCGTAGACGTGGTCGAGGGGAATGTCGAAGTAGCCTTGAATCTGGGCCGAGTGCAGATCCATAGCCAGCACGCGATGGGCCCCTGCCTGGGTGATCATGTTGGCCACCAGCTTGGCGGTGATCGCTTCTCGTCCTGCCGTTTTGCGGTCGGCACGAGCGTAGCCGTAGTAAGGCAAGACAGCGGTGATCTGCCGGGCAGAGGCGCGGCGACAGGCGTCAATAATGACCAGCAGTTCCATTAGGTGGTCGTTGACGGGGCGGCAGGTGGGCTGCACCAAGTAGACATCAGCACCCCGGATCGACTCTTGGATTTGGATGTACAGCTCGCCATCGGCAAAGCGCTTGCGCAACATCGGGCCCAGATCCATGCCCAAGTAACGCGCCACCTCTTGAGCCAGAGCCGGGTTAGCGCTGCCTGAGAAGATTTTGAGGCGGTTGCTATCCGAGATGGGTGGCAGGGGGGAAGGGCGGAGAAGAGGGGCAGGGCGAACCACAGATCGATGCTGAACTCGTCCGCAGCCAACGCCTAACGGCGAGCTGTCGCTATCGTAGCACCAGCACTTGCAACCTCAGCAACTGTATTCTTGGGGATTTTCTGGGGAGGCAGGTTACTATGAGCAGAATGAAGGTCGAGCTGCTGCACATCCACAAGCGTTTTGGGGCGGTACAGGCGAACCGCGATGTGTCCTTGCGGGTGGAGGCGGGCACAATCCACGGCCTGCTTGGGGAGAATGGGGCCGGCAAAAGTACCTTAGTTAAGATCCTGAGCGGCTTTCTGCGCTGCGATCAGGGGGAGATTTGGATCGATGGGCAACCGGTTCGCATCGACAGCCCTGCAGCAGCCATTCGCCTGGGCATTGGCATGTTGCACCAGGATCCCTTGGATTTTCCTTCTCTGACGGTGCTGGAAAACTTTATTGCCGGGCAACGAGGGCGCTTGGGCTTGGGGCTGCGGGAAAGCCGAAGACGTCTCGAGAAAGCCTGTGAAGAGTTTGGTTTCAATCTCAACCCCGATGGAGCCATCGGCAGTTTGACGGTGGGGGAACGGCAACAACTGGAAATGCTGCGGTTGCTTTCCCTGGGGATCAACACCTTGATTTTGGATGAGCCAACGACGGGCATTTCTGCAGCGCAAAAAGATCTTCTGTTCGCGGCTCTGAGAAGGTTGGCGGAGCAGGGCAAATCGGTGATCTTCGTCTCCCACAAGCTGGCCGATGTGGAGTGCCTTTGCGATCGGGTGACGGTGATGCGGCAGGGGGAGGTGGTGGGGGAGCTGCCTGTTAGAGGTGAGGACATTGCCCTGCTGGAACAGCGGTTGATCGATTGGATGTTCGGGCGGGAGTTGGCACCCCCGGCTCGGCCCCATTCTCCGCAAAGGAGGGCGGATCCCCTGTTGGAGTTGCACTCCCTGGTGGTGCGGCATGAGCCGTTTGCCTTGGCTTTGCCAGATCTGGCGGTGCAGCCGGGGGAAGTGATTGGGTTGGCCGGTTTGGAAGGCAGTGGGCAACGCTCTTTCCTGCTCACCTGTGCAGGGTTGTTGCCGCCCAGGCGTGGCCGGATTCTGTTGGGGGGGCAGGAGATGACAGGCCGTCCTTACGGCGACTATCTGCGCTGTGGGGTGGGGTTTTCTCCGGCGGATCGGCTGCGGGAAGGGCTGATCCCCGGCTTAACCTTGCAGGAGCATTTTGCCCTCCAGCAGCAGGATCCCTGGATCAACTGGGCTCTGGCCCGTCAGCAGACCCAAGCGGCCATCGAACACTTCAGCATTCGGGGTCACCCCTACAGCCGGGTGGAGCAACTCTCGGGGGGCAACCAACAGCGCAGTCAGTTGGCTCTCTTGCCCACACCCCTGAGTCTTTTGCTGATGGAGCACCCAACGCGAGGGTTGGACATTGAGTCGGCGCTGTGGGTCTGGGGGCAATTGCTGGAACGCACCCAAGCGGGTACGGCTATTCTTTTTGCCTCGGCGGATTTGGACGAGATCCTGCAGTACAGCGACCGAGTGATGGTGTTCAGCGGCGGACAGGTCTCGGAGCCCATTCCGGCGGCGGAGCTCACCGTTTCACGCCTGGGACAGATGATGACGCTTCCCGTCTTGCGCAGCACTCACAGCAGCGAGATCCCAGGGATCCC
>NZ_JANSIB010000026.1:0-23358 GCF_047461895.1 Synechococcus sp. R55.8
AGGGCTACTAAAAGCCCGCTCCGTACCGCCTAGCGGTTGGTGTCGGGTAGTTTACGTCACAGCCGACTGGGATCCCTGACAAGCAAAAGATGGGCTTGCCTTGGCCGGAGTCGATAACGCTGGAAAAGGCTGGCACAGAGATTTGCCAAGGCAGTTCGGATGGCACTAGAGTAGCGTCAAGTCTTTTGCCAGCCCGTTGTCCTTTGCAAGTGTCTTTGTGAGGTCATCATGCCGCTTATCCCACAGGGGTTGCGCCCCCATCGTCGTCTCCTCTGGGCAGGGATCCCGTTGGCCGGTGCTTTGGCCTTGGGGGCCTGCTGGAGCAACCCCACAGGTGCTGAAGTCGAGTCTCCCACATTGACTCAGAATCCCTTCCCCCCCATCCCCACTCCACCGCCGCCGCTGCCTTCCCCAAGTGGGACTCCGGGCCTTCCCCCTTGGTGGCCCCGCGCCCAATCGCCGCAGTGGGAAGATTCTCCTTACGCTTCGGTCTTGTCCGGCTTTTTGCAAGGATTGGCGGCCCAAGGGGGAGCGCTCTCTCAACAGGGGATCCTGCTCTGGACACCGGAAGGGGAGCTGTTGGCGGAGCATGGGCTGGATCGACCTTTGCCGGTGGGAGCCTTGGATCAGTTGGCCATCAGCTTGATGGCCCTGGAGACTTGGGGCTATGAACGTCGCTTTGAGACCCGGTTCTACACCACAGGCCATCTTTTGGGCCATCGCTTGACGGGAGATTTGATCCTGGTGGGTGGCGGGGATCCCTATTTCACGGAAGCGAATGTGGCAGAGCTGGCCCGCCATTTGCATAGCCTCAACATTCGCCAGATCGACGGGGATGTGAAGGTGTTGCCCCCCTTCCGTTTGCTGGGCCAACCCGATCCTTTGGCCGGTGCTCGGCGTTTGGCAGAGCTCCTCAGCGATACGCAACAGCCCCACCCGGTTGCCATTCGCGGCTCGGTGTCAACCCTGACAGCCCTGCCCGCGGACGCCCACTGCTTGGCTCGTTATACCTCGCTACGCCTGGGATCCCTGTTGCAGATCCTCAATGGCAGCAACGACCGAGCCATGGCAGAAGCCCTGTTGGCGGAACTGGGGGGCAAAACAGCCCTGCTGGAGTACCTGCGGCAGCGGTTGGTGGCTCAGCCCATTTCCCGCCTGGATTCCCAAATGGCCCCCGCCGAGCAAGACATTCGCCTGGGGCAAAGAGGGCGAGCGCTGTACCTTTCCCCCCGCGCCCTAGCTCATCTCTGGGAACACCTGGTAGATTTCACAGATGGGGATCCGACTCGGATCTTGCCCAGAGCGGGCACTGGCCACAGCACCCTGCGGGCGCGCACCTTGCCCCCAGGCACGGCTGCTCAGGTGGGATCCGCTGCGGATCGGCTGATGACGATGGGGCAGCTGCCGAATGGCATCCACTTTGTCCTGCTCAACCAAGGTCCTGACCTGGGCATTTTGCGCCAGCAACAGGATCAGTTTCTGCAGGATGTGGTGGCCATTTCTGAGCCTCTCCGCCGCTAATGCTGACCTCAATTCGAACTTAATTTGAGATACAGCTCTCCCCCCACTTTCCCCATAGGAGGCGGAAGCTCAAGACCCCAGAGCCCCACAGGTTAGGAACAGGGTCAATTCATTTAAGAATGAGACGGCCCTGCAGCTAAGAAGGCATGGAGGTAGACCTCAGGAGGAAGCTTAGACCTGAGAGAGAGTCATAGGGTATGTCCAGGAAGGGAGCAGTTGCACGGATGAACAAGGTTAGTCGTGCAACAGTTTATCGCTGGCTGAACCGAGAAGACCTGAGGCCGACAAAAGTCAAGACCCGCAAGCGCAAGATAGACTCGGCTGCCCTGCAGCAAGACGGAGACCAGTACCCAGAAGCTCGACTGAAGGATAGAGCCCGGTCTGGCGTCCAACCCGTCCTGCCAGCGGGACGGAGTCCTCGCGCTATTGACTGTGCTCTTGAGAATGAGAAGGTGAAAGTAGCACAAAAAAAGAGTTATGGTCATTTCAATTAAACCAGGAGACTGCGCCCACACCTAAAACTTTGAATGCACGGGGCCATAGGGCTTTTCTCAATGGCCCAGGCAATGGCTCAGGCGTCTCACCCTAACCTGAAATGACTACCCGAAATGACCATAAGTACCTGTTTTTCTCCGATAATTGACTTTTGCTGCTGATGCAAACTCTTTGGCAGACCATCGCCCAGCACCTTTCAGAAGCAACAGGGGATCCCATCCAGCCCCTACAGTATCGTTCTGTGGGCGGAGGCAGCATCAACGCCACCTATCGGTTTTCCTGCGCTTCCCAAAGCCCTCTTGCAGAAGGGGTAAAAGACTACTTCGTCAAATTGGCCCGTGGGGGAGAAAGGGCGCTGGAGATGTTTGCAGCGGAAGCTGCGGGCTTGCAAACCCTAGCGGCTGCCCAGGCCATTCGCGTACCTCAGCCCATTGTCTGGGGATCCGTAGGAGAGCAGGCCTACTTGGTGCTGGAATACCTGGAGCTAACCTCGCCCCGTCCGCACACTGCGGGTTTATTGGGATCCCAGTTGGCCCAGTTGCACCGCACCCTATCCCCCAACGGCAGCTACGGTTGGGAGCGCGACAACACCATCGGCTCCACGCCGCAGATCAACAGTTGGCGGCAGAATTGGCCGGATTTTTATCGGGAACAGCGGCTGCTCTACCAGGTGAAATTGGCTTGCCAACAGGGGTATCGCGGCACGTGGGTGGCCCAAGCCGAACGGGTAATGGCGGAGCTGGAAGCCTTTTTTCAGGACTACAGGCCAGAACCCGCTCTGTTGCATGGAGATCTGTGGGGCGGCAACTACGGGGCCTTGGCCGATGGATCCCCGGTGATTTTCGATCCGGCCACCTACTACGGGGATCGAGAGACGGATCTGGCGATGACAGAACTGTTTGGCGGCTTTCCGCCGGAGTTCTATCGGGCTTATCAGCAGGCCTACCCCTTGGACGAGGGGTATCCCCACCGCAAGCCCCTCTACCAGCTCTACCACTGGCTCAACCATCTCAACCTGTTTGGAGAGGGCTACCTAGGCTCGGTGCAGCGGGCTTTGCAGCAGTGTTTGCAATTTCTTGGATAAATCGTATGGTTGTTCAGGTTAAGATGAGACGCCTGGGCTACTGATCGCGCCAGCGGGACGGAGTCCTTGAAAAACCTTCTAACCCCCTGCATTATTGCTCCGCAACGCTATTGCTCCGCAACGCTGACGCGAAGACGCGACCAACGGTTTAGGTGTGGGCACAGTGTTCTGAGTTTGAGTGGAAATGACGATATGTCCATTCCCAAGCCGTTCGCGCCAGCGGGACAGAGTCCTTGGGGGGTAGCTCCCTCTGGGAGAGAGGCTGGGGGTGAGGGGGATCTGTCTCGAAGTAAACTGATCTGAAACGGCTAGGGGGTCTTCTCCGGCGAGGATTCCCCTGCCATGACCACAGCCCCCATGTCCCCCAACAGGCGCGACTGGTTGCGCAATACTCCCAGCAAATTGAGCCGGCTGGCCCGTCGCACAGGATCCGGATCCATCACCAAAACGGCTTCAAAAAACTGAGCTACCTGAGGGGCTGCTGCTTGCAGAGCTTCCACCAAGGGGACAAAGTCTCCCTGAAGGGCTGGCTCCACCCCCAGACGATAGATTTTCTGGCAAGCCTCGTACAACTCCCTTTCTGCCGCCTCCTGCAACTGGTCGGGATCCACGGCGGCTGCCGGATCCACCACGGCGTAGTCCAAGTCCCCTTGGGCTGCCAGGCGGGCGCAGCGATTGAGGGTGGGATAGAGATCCGCCAATTCCCCGGTGGCCCGCAGGTGTTGCAGGTACTCCGCCCGCAGCAGGGTCAAGGGCAGGTTACCCAGGGCCCGCAAGGTGAGTTCGGCCTTCTGGGGATCCTCCGCTTTGACCGACTCGGGATCCCCCACTACGGCCCTGACCAAGTCGTAATCAATCCGTTTTTCCTCCTGCAAAAGGGTCTGTATCCGTTGGGCCAAAAACTCCTGCAAGGCTCGCAAGGTGTGGACATCGCCAAAGGCATAGTCCTGCACCACGCTCTGCAACAGCAAGTTGAAGTCAAAAGTCCAGCCGGCATCCCAGGCAACCAGCACCAGGCTGTTGGCGGCCCGCCGCAGGGCAAAGCGATCCGAGGAGCCGGTGGGGATCCGCCCCAAGCGAAACATGCCCACCAAGGTATCCAGGCGATCCGCCCAGCCCACCACCCGCCCCGTCAGTGCTGTGGGCAAAGCGTCCCCCGCTCCCAAAGGCCAGTAGTGTTGCTCAATCCCCTCGGCTACCGCCTCCGGTTCCCCATCCTGCCGAGCGTAGTCGGCCCCCATGATCCCCTGCAGCTCCGGGAACTCGTACACCATTTGGGTAACCAGATCCGCCTTGCACAGGTAAGCCGTGCGATCCACCAGCGCCTGCTCCTGGGGATCCAAGTTCAGGGCAGCGGCAATGAGGCGGCTGATGTGGCGGATGCGCTCCACCTTGTCCCGCATGGAGCCCAGCCCTTCGGCAAAAGTAACCGCCTGCAGGCGTTCCACCCGCTGCGCCAAGGGGATCCGCCGATCCTCCTCGTAGAAAAAGCGGGCATCCGCCAGGCGCGCCCGCACCACACGGCTGTTGCCTGCCCCGATCCGCTCCGATTGCCGGGGGTCGCCGTTGGAGATGGTGATGAAATAGGGCAGCAATTTTCTGGGATCCCGGCCATCCCGTACTGGGAAGTAGCGCTGGTGAGTGATCATCACCGTCTCGATCACCGCAGGGGGCAAGCGCAAAAACTCTGGCTCAAAGCGCCCCAAAACCGCCGTCGGCCACTCCACCAAGTGCACCACCTCCCGCAGCAAAGGAGCAGGGATCTGGGCTTCCCCATTCACTTGCCTGGCCAGCTTGGTCACCTCAGCCTGAATGTATGCCTCTCGCGCTGTTGGATCGGGGCTGACCCCCGCCTCTTGCATTTGCTGAACGTAGCTCTCGGCCCGCTCCAGGACAACCTGCTGGGATCCCAAAACGCGGTGCCCCCGGCTCACCCGCCCCGCCACCAAGCCCGGCATGGAATTGTCCTCGTGGGTCGGCAGCAGCAAAGGCAGCACCTGATCATCCCAAAGGGAGACCAGCCAGCGGATGGGGCGCGGAAACTTCAGCTCCCCGCAGGCCCAGCGCATCAGCCGTTCACCACTCAAGTTGGTAATCCAGGCGGGTGCCAGTTCCTGGAGCACGGCTGCCGTCGGTCGGCCCCGCACCCGCTGCACCGCAAACACAAAGGATCCCTTGCCCACTTGCCGGATTTCCAGGCTGCCGGGATCCACCCCTTGTTTTTGGGCAAATTTTTCCCCGGCAGGGGTGAGCTGGCCATCTTGGTAGGCGACCTGAACCGGCGGCCCCTTCACCTCCAAAGTGCGATCCGGCTGCTGGGTGGGCAACCCCTGCAACAGAACCGCCAGGCGGCGCGGCGTACCGAAAAGCTGCATCTGCTCCGCTTGCAAATGGGCCTCCGCCAAAGAGGCCGGGATCCCGGTTCGCCACTGCTCCAGAGCCGAATCCACAAAACTGGCTGGGAGCTCTTCACAGCCGACTTCTAGCAAATAGGCAACCATACTCCTGTGCTCCGCAGGGCACTATCCCCACTTCCTCAATCAACATAGTCTATGGCTCTGGGCCTCCCTTCTAGCTCACGACTGCTCCGAACCTGGGGTATCCCAGTTTACCAGGGGAGCTGGGGCGGAGTTGAGACAAGAGCTCCAGTCCGCCAGACAACACCCCAATGCCATCCCTGTCAAGTGGGCTCTGCGGCCGCCAGAACCCCATCTCCTTGGCGCAAGGGATGAGCTGAATCCCGCGGCAAATGCGCCACGATGATGGGAAGGCTGGGTCGGTTGCGGGCGATGGTCTCCGGCTCTCGGCCCAGGCGCGACCGGTTGCCGGTTTCGCTGGGAACCAATACCAACACATCTCCTGGCTGCAGCGCTTTAAAGACTTCCGCCACCACCCCCCCCTGCACCCGCTGAACCGGCAAGTGGGCATAGCTTTCTGCCGGCAAGGCTGGGGAGCTTTTCCGCCCAGGTCGGGTTTGCACCAGCAGGATCTGCAAACCTGCTTTCAATTCGCCGGCCAGCGTTTGCGCCAGCCCAATGGTCTGCTGCAGGGATCCGGGAGAGACCTCCAGCTCCGGTGCAACCAAGAGGATGCGGCGCGCCGTCTCGATGGGTACCGGAAACCGCGTGATCAACACTGGGATCCCCACCTGCCGCACCACCGCGTCAATGATGCTGCCGAAAAAGTTCTCCGCATAGGTGGAGTAGCCCTTCCAGCCCAGGATCACCAAGGTTGCCTGCCGTTCCGCCGCCGAGCGAATGATCCCTTTTTCCACCGAGTCATCCACCCGCCGAATCGGCTCCACTCGGGTCACGGCGCTGTGGGCCAGAGCTTCTGCAAAGGTCAACAACTGCTCTTGCCGAGCCAGGGCTGCCGGCGAGATCCCAGCACGGTCAGACAAAACATGCAGCGGCAGCAGCGTTCCCCCATCTTTTTTGGCCAAAATCAACGCCAACTGCAGCAGGTTGCTTTCGGTATCCGGGTTGGCCACCGGCACCAAGACGCGAGCTCCCCAATCCGGCTTGGGCAATTCGGTGGACTCTGCGGCCACCTCGGTGGGCTGCATTTGCTCTCCCCAGCGGGCCACAATCCAAGGCGAGGCAACACAGGTCACGAGGATCATGGCAATGGTGCCGTTCACCGTCAGCTCATCCACCAACTCCACCTGAAAAGCCACCGTGATGGCCGCCAGGGTAGCCGCCGCCTGAGCCATCGACAGGCCGAACATAACCATAGCGCTGGCAAAGCGCCAGCCAAACAGTTGGGCCGGGATCCAAGCGGCCAGAAACTTGCTCACCACCTCCGCTGCGATCATCACCCCTCCCACCAGCAGCGAGCGCGGCTCTCCCAAGAGAATGCCGGGATTGATCAGCATCCCCACCGAGATCAAGAAAAAAGGCACAAACAGGGTGTTGCCGATAAACTGGATCCGGTTCATCAGGGGGCTGAGCTGGGGGATGATGGGGGTAATGGCCGTCCCGGCCAGAAAGGCTCCCACCACCGGCTCAATGCCGATCAACCCCGCTCCGTAGGCCACCACAAACAAAGTGGCGATCACGAAAGTAAACTCTGCTCCCTCGTCGTGACCAAAGCGTTGAAAGAACCAACTGCCCAGCTTAGGCACCCCCCACAGGGTGGCAAACGTGTAGAGGGCAATGGAAGGGATCAACGTCAGCCAAAAGCGCAGCGACAGCTCCCCTTGGTGGGCGCGCACCACCACCGCCAGCACCAACAAAGCCAGGACATTCGTGATAAGGGTGGCCCCCAAAGTTGCCCTCACCGTCTGCAGGCGCATCAACCCCAGCTTCGAGATGATGGGCAGACCGATCAGGGTGTGAGAGGCAAAACAAGAGGCCACCAGCACCGCCGCCAGAAAGCCATACCCAATGGCCAACATGGCTGCTGTGCCGATGAGCATGGGCAACAGAAAGGTGAGCGCCCCGAAGAGGGTGGCCTTCCCGGCATTGAGCTTCAAATCTTCCAGACTGGTCTCCAGCCCCGCCATGAACATGAGAAACAACAGCCCCACCGTGCCCAGCAGGATGATGGTCTCGTCCCGCCGCAAGATGCCCAAGCCGTAGGGCCCCACCACCAGCCCGGCCAAGATTAACCCGATGATCCCCGGCAGGCGCAGCCGCTCAAACAGCAAGGGAGCCACCAGCATGATGGTCAGGATGATCAAAAACACCAGCACCGGATTCTCAACAGGGCCGATCAGGGCTAGAGGGATCCCCGAAATTTGCAGCCAGTTAGCCAGCATAAATACCCGACAGACAGCTAATGAACAGACCCGGCAAAGCGCCCGCATGAGTCTATCAGATCCCTCCAGATCCAAGTAGCTCTCGATGCCCCACAGACTTTGTCCGGCCTTCAATTACTGGCAGGGCGTTTAATAAGTATTCAAAAGTAAGTACATCAGACACATTAAGACACATTAAGCAGTGAAAACAGCTTGGCAGTAGTGCCCAGAGAAAGGCGGGAGAAACCCCCGAGAAACACGCATTAGAATCAGAGGGTACATGCTCCTAGGCTGCCTATGCACCAGCTTGCTCCTGGAAAAGTGATCGGCCAGCGCTATCAACTGGTTCACAGCATTGCAGCGGGCGGCATGGGGCAGGTGTTCAAGGCAGTCGATACGCGCCTGTTCAACCGTCCGGTAGCGGTAAAGCTGTTGCACCAAAACTTGGCAGGCGATGACAACACCCGACGCCAGTTGCACAAACGTTTTCAGCAGGAAATTCGCATCAGCACGTTGTTGGGGGAGCACCCTGCCATTGTTAAGGTGCTGGATTACGGTCTAGAGAACGACCAACCTTACCTGGTGATGGAATACCTGACGGGGCGCAGTTTGGGGGAGCTAATGCTCAAGCAGCCGGTGCTGCCGCCTCAACAGGTGGTGAGGATTGCCCGCCAAGTGTGTGCCGGTCTCTATTACGCCCACAACCTAGAGACCGAGCAGGATGGCCATCTCATCAAGGGGGTGATCCATCGCGACATCAAACCCAGCAACCTCTTCGTCCTAAAAGATGAAACGTTGGGGGAGACCGTCAAAATCTTGGATTTCGGCATTGCCAAGCTCCTCAGCGACGTTTCCCTTGCCCTCGGCACCCAGACCACCGGCTTTTTGGGTACGGTGCGCTATGCCTCTCCCGAACAGCTGCGCGGGGAAGCCCTGGATGCCCGCTCGGATATCTACTCGCTTGGCGTAGTGCTCTACCGCATGTTGACCGGGCAACAACCTCTGCGACCCAAGAGCGATTCTTTCCCCGGCTGGTACGAGGCCCACAATTACCAACAGCCTCAGCCCTTCGATCGCTCGAATTTGCCCTATGAGATTCCGCTGGAGCTGGAACAGGTGGTGCTCTCCTGTCTGGCCAAAGATCCCGACCGGCGGCCCCAAGATATGAAGGTTCTCAGCGCCCAATTGGAGGGATCCCTGCGCTCCCAGAGCGCTGCCGGCTCTTCCCTCGCGTCCCCCCCAGCCGCACCCATCTTCTCCGAGCGTACCCTGGCGGCGGTAGATGCAGGGCAGTCGGGCACACACCTGCTCAGTACCCAGGCAGAGCCCGAGGCCAAGCCGTTTCCCCTCTGGGCTGGGATAGCCCTTTTTGTTGTCATTGCGGGGAGCACCTTCTGGGGCCTGCGTCTGCTGTTGGATCCGGGCCCAGGCAGCGAAAGACCGCCTGCTGCCCCCGAACGCCCCCTTCCAGTCGGCGGTGCAGAGCACCCTGAGCGGGATCCCTCAGCCACTCCTGAACCTCTGCTGGACTGGCTGCTACGGGATCCGGAGGGCAAACCGGTGTTTGAGGATGATCCCGCCCCAGATCTGGGAATCGGTGAGTCCGCAAGCGAGCCCACACCCAGGCCAGCGGCAACTCCAGAGGCAGTGTCCTCTACCCCTCAGCCCCCCGCTCCAACTCGGCAGGTGTCACCTCCTCCTCCAGCCCCTGTCCCGGCCAAGCCTCTCCCCCCGCCGCCCATCAACCAACCCCTGTTCCCCCAGATGAACCGGGTTGCTCCAACTCCTGCTCCCCTTGCAGCCCCTCCAACCCAACCTCCCACCCCTGGCTTTCTGGAGCGGTTGCGCGAGGAGCGAGAACGCTTGGGGAAAGACTAGGCGCAAAAAAGGGATCCCCAAGGATCCCTTCGCAAACAGAGACATAGGGCTAGTCTTCGATGGGATCCCCCGTCAAGGGATCCCAGAACAGGTAGAGTCAGGCGGCAGCCAGCCGGGCATTGGCGGCATCCCAGTTCACCAGGTGCTCCAGGTAGGCGCTGATGAAGTCAGGCCGCCGGTTTTGGTAATCCAGGTAGTAGGCGTGCTCCCAGACATCCAAAGTGAGCAGGGGCACTTGGCCGTGCACCAGCGGGTTTTCGGCGTTGGGGGTTTTGGTAACCTTGAGGGTGCCGTTGTCCAGCACCAGCCAGGCCCAGCCGCTGCCAAACTGGGTGGCCGCCGCCGTTTTGAAGGCCTCGACAAACTTGTCGTAGCCGCCAAAATCGGCGTTGATCTTGTCGGCGATGGGCCCCGTCGGCGCGCCGCCCCCACCTGGCTTCATGGATTCCCAGAAAAAGGTGTGGTTCCAGACCTGGGCGGCATTGTTGAAGATGCCCACTTTGTCGGGATCCCCAAACGTGGTCTTGATAATTTCTTCTAGCGACTTATTGGCCAGCTCGGTGCCTTCGATCAGCTTGTTTAGGTTGGCCACGTAGGCGGCGTGGTGCTTGCCGTGGTGGTAGGAGAAGGTTTCCGCCGACATATAGGGCTTGAGGGCGTCGGCAGGGTAGGGCAGAGCCGGGAGTTCAAAAGCCATAATCGTCTGTCCTCTGTGTCTTGTGCAAAGAATGCAAGAAAGGACGCAGCGAAGGCAAAGATAAATCGGACAACGGCGTTACCTTTCTTTGCAGTCTTAGTGTAACTCAGAATGATTACGCTTTGGGATCCCCTCGCCATTTCCGTGCAGGCTGAGACCGTCCCCTCCTCTCCAAGCAGGGGGCCAGAGCTAACGGGATCCCTCCCGCAACAGCTCAATCAGCAGGGGAGCGACATCCCTGAGCAGGGGGATCAAAACAGCCGTGATGGCGGCGATGGTCACTACATTGCGGGTGAAGTTGAGGGTATCGCGGCTGAGCTGGAAAAACCGCTCGTCCCAGCGTTTGACCTCGGCCTCCAGACGTTCTTCGGCGCCAGCAATGCGTTCCTCGGCTTTGGCAATGCGTTCCTCGGCTTTGGCAATGCGTTCCTCGGCTCTGGCAATGCGCTCCTCGGTGCCGGCAATGGTTTGCATCAGCTCTTGGTTTTGCCGGGCCAGTTGGGCGATGGCCTGAGCGTTGGCCTCGACAGTGCGCTCGATGCGCGCCAGCCGCTCCTCGCTGTAGGTCATGGTCGGGGAGGGGGAAATTGATGCGGGCTGGGGAAGTCCTGAGGTGGGATCCCTTGCAGAGCCTCAGTCATAAAGCGCTTCCAGGTGGGGGCAACAAAGGCCCCGCCGGCGGTGCCGGGCAGCATGGGGGAGTTGTTGTCGTTGCCAATCCAAATGGCGGTAGACAGTTGCGGCACATAGCCGATGAACCAAGCGTCGCGGAAATCAGAGGTGGTGCCGGTTTTGCCGGCTACAGGTCGCCCATCGTCCAGACGAGCTGCCCTCCCGGTGCCTTGGGTCACCACCCCTTTGAGGATTTGGTTGAGCGTAGCCACCGCCCAGGGATCCAAAACCCGCTCCGGCTGGGGCCTGGCCTCGAAGAGGATTTGGCCGTTGCGATCCACCACCTGGGCCAAGAGGGTCGGCTCCACCCGATATCCGCCATTGGCAAAGACCGCATAGCTGGCCGCCATCTCCAGGGGGCTGACGCTGGCCGAGCCCAGAGCTGTAGCCAAGTTGGGAAACATCTCGGCACTGATGCCGGTGGCCTGAGCCGCTGCGATGACGTTGCGGATCCCAACATCATCGGCCAACTTGACCGTGGGCACGTTGCGGGAGAGCTCCAAAGCCCGAGCAAAGGTGAGGGGGCCATAAAAGGTGTTGTCGTAGTTTTTCGGGCTGTAGGGTGGCGAGCCGGGATAGGTGACGGGGGTATCTTCCAAGATGCTGCCGGGTGAATAGCGCCCGCTGGCCAGAGCCGCGTAGTACACATAGGGCTTAAAGGTGGATCCCGTTTGGCGAAACGCCTGGGTGGCGCGGTTAAATTGGCCCCGCTGAGCGTTGATCCCGCCCACAATGGCCTTCACATAGCCGGTACGGGGATCCACCGCCGCCAAAGCCATTTGATCGGCACGACGAGCTGCCCCAATGCGGGGGCCATCTTCATTGACAATGCGCTGGGCAAGGCGCTGCAGACGCAGATCGATGGTGGACTGAACCCGCAGACCTCCTTGCATTAGAGCTTGTTCCCCATAGCGGCGCCGCAGCTCCGCCTCAATGGCGTCGGTAACTGCTGGGGCGTTACTTTGAAAGGAGGTAATGCGGCCTAAGGTCAGCTTTTGCTCCCGCGCCGCCTGGGCTTCCTCGGGGGTAATCCACTTCAGCTCCACCAGACGATCCAGCACCAGGTGTTGCCGCCGTTTGGCTCCCTCCAGGTTGCGAAAGGGGCTGAGGGTTTCCGGGGCCGGCAGGATCCCAGCCAACATCGCCGCTTCAGCCAAGTTCAGTTCAGACGCATCCTTGTTGAAGTAGCTGCGGGCCGCCGCCTGGATGCCGTAGAGATTGTGCCCCCAGTACACCTGGTTGAGGTACATCTCCAGGATCTCGTCTTTGCTGAAGACCTGTTCTAGGCGCACCGCCAACACGATCTCGGCGACTTTACGGCTGAGGGTACGCTCCGGCCTCAAAAACAGGTTCTTGACCAACTGCATTGTCAGGGTGGATCCCCCCCCCGCCGAGCCTATACCCCCCTCCACACTGCCTAGGATCGCCCGGCCCAAGCTGACCGGATTAATGCCTGGATGGGTGTAAAAGTGGCTGTCTTCAATGGCCAGCAAGGCCTTTTTCATCTCCGGCGAGACCTGTTCAAGGGAGATCACTTCCCGGTTGGCCTCCCCGTGTAGGCTGGCAATGGGCTCGCCCCGAATATCGACAATGTGGGTGGTGGCAATGGGCACGTAATCCCGCAATTGATGCACGTCCGGCAAGTTGCGGAAGCTAATGGCCAGCCCCACCAATCCGGCAGCCGTTGCCGTGGATCCCAAGAGCAGGGATCCCAGCAACAGATTGCCCACCACACCGGCAACCTGGGCAATCCGGGAGGGGCGGGTGGGTGGGGTATAGTCGGCATGCTCGTCAAACCCCGATCCGGAAAAAGGGGAATTGGAGACACGCTCCAACCCCGGCTTTCTCGCCCGGCGGGCCAATGGTCTGCGACCGTAGGTCACGTCAAAAACCCTGTCACGTCCGTGTTGCAAAGCAACAACAAGCCAGACCCATTATAGGGCGGCGTCTATTGGGGCAGCAGGATGGCCAACCCTGCCCATCGACAACTCCAACCGGGCTAGGGGGAGAAGATCTTGAGTTGAGAATCGAGCATCTTTTGCGTGGGCTTAAAATGGCTCATGGGTTCAGCCGGAGGAGCAGGATTTGAGTTTATCGTCAGCCTCAGTTTCGCCAACGTACCGGGATCCGTTGATAGCCCAAATTGTTGAGCGGGGGGTGGCCGAGATCTTTCCGGGAGGGCCTGCTGCCCTGGCGGAGTGCCTGGCCACAACAAATCGTCCCTTGCGGGTGAAGCTGGGCATCGATCCCACCCGACCGGATCTACACCTGGGCCATTCAGTGGTGTTGCGCAAGTTGCGCCAGTTCCAGGATGCGGGCCATGTGGCTATTTTGCTCATTGGGGACTTCACAGCTCTGGTAGGGGATCCCACCGGCCAATCGCAGGCCCGTCCCCGCCTCACCCCAGCAGAAGTGGAGGAAAACGCCCGCACCTACTTGGAGCAGGCCGGCAAGATCTTGGATTTTGAGACCCCTGGCCGGCTGGAGGTGCGCCGCAACAGCGAGTGGCTGGCCTGCCTGACTCTCAGTGAGCTGATCGAACTCCAGGCCCAGATGACGGTGGGGCAGATGTTGGCCAAAGAAGACTTTGCCCAGCGCTACCAAGCCGGGACGCCGGTATACTTGCACGAATTTCTCTACCCCCTCTTGCAGGGTTACGACTCGGTGGCCCTCGCAGCCGATGTGGAACTGGGGGGAACCGACCAGCGCTTTAACCTGCTCACCGGGCGAGATCTGCAAATCTGGAAGGGCCAAGCGCCGCAGTTCTGCGTGACGGTGCCGCTTTTGGAGGGGCTGGACGGGTACCAGAAAATGTCCAAGTCCAAAAACAACTACGTGGGGCTGACTGAGGATCCCCTCACCATGTACTCCAAGCTGGAGAAGGTGCCGGATCACCTGGTGGAGCGCTACTTTGAGTTGCTCACCTCAGTGCCCCTTGCCGAGCTGCCGCAGGATCCCCGCCAGCGGCAGATCCTCCTAGCCAAGACCCTAGTGGCCCAGTTTCACTCCCCTGCAGCGGCAGAAGAGGCCCAGCGCACCGCTCAAGCGTTGGTGCTAGACGGTATTCTTGCCGAAACGGGATCCATCCCCACCTTTGCCATCGATGGGTTGTCTTACCCTGTTAAACTCAGCTACATCCTGCGTGAGTGTGGCCTGTGCAAGAGTGCCGCCGAGGCCCGTCGGCAGATTCAAGGGGGCGCCGTGCGGCTGGATGGGCAAAAGGTGGAGGATCCCGACCTGGAGTTTGCCCATGCCTCGGAGCTGGCCGGGCGGATTTTGCAGGTGGGCAAAAAGGCCTTTCGTCGGCTAGTGAAAGGCGCAGATTAGTCTTCCCCTCTCCCTGTGGGAAAGGGGTGAGGGGATCCATCAACGGGCAGGCTTGAAGCCGAGTCCGGTTTTTTTCTGCCTGGTCTTGGCTGGGGGATCGGACAGAGGAGAAGCTGACGAAGTTGGCGGGAAAACGGGCTCCGGTTTGGGCCGGATCGAGCCCGCCTCGGCTACTGCCTCAGAGAGCTTTTGCCGCACCAGCTCCTGAGTCTCCAAAATGTTGGGATCCGCCGCCCATTCCGGGGCCTCTCGAACGGGATCATCCTCGGAGGTGAACTCCAGGTCGTAGGTCTCGGCGCGGTAATCGAGGCTGAAGCATTCCCAAGCCCGCAGACTGTAAAAATAGGGGAACAAACGCACAATGCGCTCAATATCCAGGTGCGCAGCAAAGCGACGAAAAGCCTCTTCTTCAGACACCGGAAAAGGGGCGTAATGTTCTGAAACAAACCACCGCAAGAACTTCCGCGCCTCTGGGATGATCTGCTGGGCAGGCAGGGATCCCAGCACCGCTGCGTTGAAGCAGTTGACCAACAGGTGCTCCAGCATTACCGCGTTGTACTCGGCAAAGCAGGTTTGCTCGCGGCTTTCCACCGGCTGCCAGGGCATGTTGCCGTTGGCGGCAATGAGCAGGTGAACCAGGTCATGGGAGGGGTTGGTTTGGATGTAGCCGTGCCCCTCCAACTTGGCGCCATCGCAGCTAAAGAGCTGGTGTTGGGGGCTCCAATAGAACTTGAGTTGCTTTGCCGCCATGTTCAGTTCTCCTCCTCACCCAGGGGATCCTTTTAGAGCTTACACCTGCACTGATGAGCTGCTATGAACTATAGGCCACGGAGGAGAGCGCCGGCTTATTTGACAATTGGTCAGCGAGAACGCTTGCCACAAGTGGCAAAACAAAGGGGTCTTTATCTCGAAGCAATTCTCGGAGCAGACAGGCTTTAGCCGCCCTACTAGGCTCAAAGCTGAGACCCGCTGTGCTCGCATTGTGAAAAAAGATGAACTCGAGATCCTCTAACTGCAGTAAAAATCTCTACGCCTACACCAAGCGCTACAGTAGCTTTCGGAATTGTGGTATTGCAACTCCGTACTTTCATGCCACCCCACTGTGCTTGCACTGGCAGCTGCAATGACTGTAAAAATACAGCCCGGTCAAGTAAAAAGCCAAAAAGCTGGTTGGCTGCTTCTCCTGGTGCTCGTGGGAAGCTGCCTTGTCGGCTGTGGCTCTTCCGGCGGTACAGGCATTGAGCCGTCTGCTGTGGGATCCCAAGCTCGCCTGACATTCAATGGCGCTCTGACCCGCTCCTTTTCTGGCACACAAGGGGAAATGGAGTTCAACATCGCCCTCTTGCAAGGCGGGGATCCGCCCCAACCAATAACCCAGCTCTCTGCCAGTCAGGTCAGCCTGCAGGTAAACCGGGTAACCGATTTGCTAGGGATCCCGCAGCCGGTAGCCTTGACCCTGACACCCACCCGGATCGAGAACCCCCCGCCGGATCTGCCTCAGCGGCCTTTGCTCATGGCTGTGCTGATGGATGGCTCAGGCAGCTTGCTGGTTTTGGATCCCCAATCTCGGCGCTTCCTGGCTGTTTTTCGGCTCCTGGATCAATTTCGCCCTGCACTCCTGGATCTGGGCGCCATTCTGCGCTTTGACAACCGGGGAGCAGGCTTTGGCGTTACAGCCCTGGGGCAGCCTCTGCGCACGGCTCAGCTGTTGCAAGACTTCACCAGCGACAGAGAGCTGCTGAGACGAGGGGTTTTGCGTGCTGTTCCCGGAGGGAACACCGCCCTTTACGATGCCACGGTAGAAGCCGGGCGTTTCTTGAGCGACTTTCGGCCCACCGAGCGTTTCAACCGCCGCTTGGTGGTATTCACCGATGGGATTGACAACGAAAGCACCCGCTCCATCAACCAAGCTACTCAGGAGCTGACAACTTTGGCCAGAGAGCGAGGACAAAAACTCACCGTGTATGTGGTTGGGTTGGGGGTCGATTTGAATCTTCTGGAGTTACAGCGTCTGGCTGCAGCTACTGAGGGGACTTTTGTGCTGGCACGGTTTTCTGAAGGGCTGGAAGCTCCCTTTGCCAACTTATTCCCTGCTGCTATTGGGGAGCACCGCCTGCAAATGAGGGTGCAAAGCAATGTTCCGCTATCTGCTGGTTCTTATCTTCTCAGTGGCGAGCTGAGAGTTGAGAGAGAAGGCAGCCGTTTTGTGGCGCCATTCAGCGACGCTGTTCTCACGGTGGGATCCCGCTAGAGTCATTCCGCAGGCTGACAACATCCCTAATCGAGAGCGAGGCGATAAGCAAATGTTTCGACGACTCGGTATACCCAGAAGATTTTGGCAACCGGCTGCGCTTGTCCTGGCGGCAGTGCTTACAGGTTCCCTAACGGTTTTCCTGAAAGGTTGCGGTGGCACCTCCAGCAGCCCCTCGACTGTGGGGTCGCCGCCAAGGGATCCCGGCTCCGCCTTTGCCTCTGCGATTTTGGGGTTGGTGGTGGATCCCTTTGCTCAGCTTTGCCCGCCAGGCTCAACAGCCGCCCTTTGCCCAGGAGGGCCGCTTTTTTCAAGAGGCAACAAGGTTGAGTTGTTCAACCTAAGCTCAAGAGGGGACATTTTGTTCCCTGCCCTGTCAACTGCTGCTTTAGAGGGCAACTTGCGGTTCACCATTCCCTTTTCCGGATCGATTATTCAACCGCCGGGGAAGTTGGTATCGGTTCAGTCCAACCTATTGGGCCAAGGGCGTCAGTCCGGCCAGTCTATACCCCTGCGGGGATTTGTTTTCAGTGCTGCTGTGGATGTTTCCCCTTGGAGCGAAGCCCTTTATCGCATCTTGCTGCGGGAACGGGATAGAGTGTCTTTCTTCAACTTAGCGCCTCCAGAAATTAGGGATCTGGAAAACATTTTGTTTGTCAGCGTACCTCTTTCCAGAACAGCCCGAGACCTGGAGGAAATCATTACGGACATTATTCGACAAGCGGATCAACTTAGTTTTAATCAGCTTCGCTTTGTGGAAGATCTCATTCGCGTTTGCTATGCCCCAGAAGGCGATCAATCGGATCAGCCCTGCCGCCTCCGCATTCCGGTGCCCCTACCTCCTGCACCGACGGACTTTCCGACACCTCGACCCACTCCTGCCTCTACCCCGACACTAACACCGACGCCAACGCCGACGCCAAAACCGACGCCAACCAACTGGAGAGCCGTGTAGCCATGCCCTTGGAGAAGTTGGTCCCGCTATTGCGGTCGCAAAAGCGTCGTGTAGCGATGACGGCTTTCCCCCAGGTGGAGTGAGCCAGTCGTGGAGATATCTATCGAGGTTTGACAGCGCTTGCCGCCTGTGACGGTGGGATGTCAGGCTGAGACAGGAGTGGTTTTGCAGTCGGTAGGAACCATGACGCAGCGTGCCCAAGGATTTTGGCAATGGGGATCCCTTTGCCGGATTGGCCTCTACGTAGCTGCTCTGCTCTGCGGGGTGGCGCTCTGGGGGATCCCGGCCTTGGCTCTGCCCCAAGGGGATGCCATCACGGATCCCCGTACCCTGTTGCGGCGGGCGTTGCCTATTCAGGAAACGAAGCTGCTGGAAATTGATGAGGCCATCTCCAAAATCGACACCGACCTGAAGTACAACCGCTGGTCAGCGGTGCGGGGAGATGTGCGCCAGGTGGAGCGGCTTCTGGATCGCCATGGAGATTCCCTGCTGGCCAGCTTGCCTCCGGATCGGGTGACCCCAGCCTCTGAACAGATGGCTGCGCTGCGGGAGCAGTTGCGGGTGATCGGCCAAGCCAGCGAGCGCAAATCCAAGGGTAAAGAAGAGGCCCGCGCTGCCTACGACCGTCTAGTGGACGAGTTGGGATCCCTCGAAAACAACTGGGTGGGGGCTTTCCCCTACACAGTGCCTACTGAGTATGCCGACAAACCTCAGCTCTTGGGGCGGGCAGAGGTGGAGCTAAACACCACCGCTGGGCGCATGGTGATCACCTTAGATGGCTACAGCGCCCCCATCACTGCCGGCAACTTTGCCGACCTGGTGCAGCGGGGCTTCTACGATGGCCTGACCTTTGACCGGGTGGAGACCTTCTTCCTGGCGCAGGCCGGGGATCCCCCTGGCCCTGCCGATGGCTATGTGGATCCGGCCACGGGCAAGGTTCGCACCATCCCCATGGAGATTCGCGCCAAAGGCGAGGTGATGCCCCGCTACGGCCAGACTTTTGATCAGATGGGCCTGTGGGATGTGGAACCGGCTCTGCCCTTTTCCGCCGAAGGGACGGTGGCCATGGCCCGCTATCCCGACGATCCCAACAGCGCTTCTTCCCAGTTTTTCATCTTCATGGCCGAACCGGATCTCACCCCCGCTGGGCTCAACCTGATGGATGGCCGCTATGCGGTGTTCGGCTACGTTACCGAGGGAACGGAGGTGCTGCACCACATCAAAGTGGGGGATCGGATTGTGAGTGCCAGGTTGATTGCCGGCCAAGACAACCTCAAACCCGGAGCCTAGAGGGGATCCCTTCCTTCCTGCCTAACTGTGTCGATAAGCCGCCGTACCGTCGCCGCCCCTGCAGAGGGCTGGAAGCGAAAGGGAAATTTGCCCCTGGCCAACAGGCGCAGACCCAAAGGCACCAAGCTGAGCAGCCCTTTGGGATCCCGGCCCACCACCTGCAGGGCAAAGCGGCGCTCATCTATCCAACCACCGGAGCGCACCAGTTGCACCAGAGTCTTGCGGTGGCGGATGGCTATGGGCAAGGACTCCGTCCGAATAGCGCGAACAGCGTGCGATGGGGAACGGTCGGTGGGCAGAGCAGCGGTCTTGTCTACAGGGCGGGAGAGGATCCCCTGTTTGAGTTCGGTGATTTGATCCAGAGGTGCCACGCCCATCGGGCAGACGCTGTTGCAGTTCCAGCAGCGGGTACAGCCCCAGACACCAGCCAAGCTATCCAGAGCCTGCAGGCGTTGTTCCCGTTGGCTGTCGCGGCTGTCTTGGACGAGGCGGTTGGCTCTGGCCAGAGCATGGGGGCCGACAAACTCTGGGTTCACCTCTTTGGCATTGCAATCGGAATAGCAGGCTCCGCAGAGAATACAGCCACCGGCAGCGTTGAGATGCTCCCGTTCGGCAGGCAGCTGTAAAAACTCTCGCTCCGGGATGCGTCGCCCCGCCGTGCTGACAAAGGGATCCACCCGGCTGAGATCGTTCCAGAAGGGCTGCATATCCACCACCAGATCCCGCAGAACGGGCAGGTTTCCCAGAGGGCCGATGCGAATAGGCTGCGGCTGGGGGCTGCGGGGATCCAGCTCTTCGCCCACATGTCGGCCACAAGCCAAGGCTGCCCTACCGTTGATGCGCATGGCGCAACTGCCACAGATGGTGTTGCGGCAGTTTTTGCGGAAGGCCAAGCTGCCATCCTGCTCCCACTTGATCTGGTTGAGGCAATCGAGAATGGTGGCGCCAGGGGATGTCTCCAGCCAGAAGGACTGCCAGCGGGGCGGCTCCGGCGGCAACTGTCGGAAAATCTGAAATTCTACTCGCAAAGTGCTCTGCACCGCTGAAGGGAAAGGGGATCCCATCCTAGCTCTCTCAATATTGCCCTGCAACGCTCGCGCGAACAACGCGACAGCAGGAGTGCTACAGGGCGCGGCTGAGGGCGCTCCCCGGCCCCTGAAACAACAGCCAAGAAATAAGAAAGTTGGTAACAAACACGCCCAGCAACGCCGTGACCACCGCATCGGTGGTGGAGCGGCCCACCCCCTTGGCCCCTCCGCTGGTGGAAAGGCCCCAGTTGGAGCCGACAATGGCGATCAAGGACCCAAACACCATCGCCTTCAAACAACAGACGAGCAAATCCCAAGAGGTCAGAAGGGTTTGCGCCGAGTTGAGAAACACTGCAGGAGAGATGTTGTAGGCCGAAGCGCAGATGATCATCCCCCCCACCAGCCCCGTCAGCAGGGAGAGGATGGTAAGCACCGGCAGCATCAGCCCCGCAGCCAGCACCCGCGGGATCACCAGATAATCCACCGGATCGGTGCGCAACAACAGCAAAGCGTCGATCTGCTCCGTGACCTTCATGGTGCCCAGCTCGGCGGCAAAGGCGGATCCCACCCGTCCGGCCAAGATCACCGCCGTCACCACCGGTGTCAGCTCGCGGGCAAGGGCAATCGCCAAAACCCCCCCAATTAGGGAGGAAGCGCCAAAGTTGATGAACTCCCGCGCCAACTGGATGGTGAAAACACCGCTGATCACCACCGCCGTAATCAGAACAATCAGCAGCGACTCCAGCCCCACCGCCGCAAGCTGATCCAGGGTGTTGCGGCGATGGATACGACCCCGCATCAGATGCAAAATCACCTGGCCGGCCAGGAGAAAACTGCTGCCCACTCGCTGGAACCAGTTCATGGTTTCCGCCTCAAGAGGCCGTTATCGCTAGGCGACGCTTTGGCGACCCCGTTAGGGGGGCGGAGTCCTTCGGGGTTGCCGGCTCCGCTGGCAGCTGAAAGCTGGGCACAAACGAGGCCCGTGTCAGGGGTTGATCCAGGATCAGCCCCTCTCCCCCCAACACCTCTAGGGCACGGCCTTCCACCGAGATCCACACCCGCGCGCCGGGGTTTTGGCTGGTGGCCGTGTAGAGCACCTGCGCAATCCGGCTCATCATCGCCGTGGATCCCCCCCCTTGCGTGAATTCGGGGGAGAAGTTGAGGAAAATATCGTCGCCCTCCACCCGCACATCCAACACCCGCGTCTGGGGGGGAATGGCCGTGGTGAGGTGGGGATCCCTGGGGCCGGCAATCAGCTCCTCCAGAGCCAGGCGGATGGCTTCCTGAGCGTCGAAGGCGCGAACCGTGCGCTCTTGCTGCACATAGTAAATGGAGTTGTCGGCACTGGTCAGCCAATACAAGGAAAGCGTCTGCCGCGGCCCAATGGTGTACCACCAGGCTGCCCCCATCGCCCCCAGCCCCAGCAAGAAGCCAAGGATCCCCAATTGCAGGGCCCGGCCCCGACGCGGGCGGGAACGCCGTCCTCCCAACCTAACGGAGCTGAGCTGTGCAATACGGCCTCCGTAGTGGCTCATCGCTGGCAACCCCCTGTCTTACCTAGCTCTAGGGTAGCGAAGAAAAGCCCACTCTGCCGGGGATCCCCCGTAGGCTGGACAGGCAAAAGTGCGGCAGCAACTGGGATCCCTTTATTTGTATGATGATAATGATTTACACCCGGCATTGCTGAGTCGATAACTGAGCACACAAGGAGCTGAGCCTCAATCATGGTTACTGCCACCGCTACTGCCACCAATGTTGGCTACATCACTCAGGTCATTGGGCCTGTGATCGACGCCGAGTTTCCCAGCGGCAAGCTGCCCGAAATCTACAATGCCCTCAAGGTGGAGGGCACAACCGAAAGCGGCCTGAAGGTTAACGTCACCTTTGAGGTGCAGCAGCTTTTGGGGGATAACCGCGTGCGTGCGGTGGCCATGTCCTCGACCGACGGCCTGGTGCGGGGCATGCCGGTGGTGGATACGGGCGCTCCGATTACTGTGCCGGTCGGGCAGCCCACCCTGGGGCGCATTTTCAATGTGCTGGGAGAGCCGGTTGACCAAGGAGAGCCCGTTCAAGCCCAAGAATTTGCCCCCATCCACCGCAGTGCGCCTCCACTTGTCGATTTGACGATTAAGCCAGAGCCCTTTGAAACCGGCATCAAGGTGATTGACCTGCTGGCCCCCTTCAAAAAGGGGGGCAAGGTGGGCCTGTTTGGCGGTGCCGGCGTCGGCAAGACAGTGCTCATCCAGGAGCTGATCCACAACATCGCTGAGGAGCACTCTGGCCTATCGGTGTTTGCGGGCGTGGGAGAGCGCACCCGCGAGGGCAATGACCTCTACAACGAGATGAAAGAATCCGGTGTGCTGGACAAAGTGGCGCTGGTCTATGGCCAGATGAACGAGCCACCGGGTGCCCGCATGCGGGTTGGCCTGACTGCCCTGACCATGGCAGAGTACTTCCGCGACGTTAACAAGCAGGACGTGCTGCTGTTCATCGACAATATCTTCCGCTTTGTGCAGGCCGGGTCGGAAGTGTCGGCGCTGTTGGGCCGCATGCCCTCGGCGGTGGGTTACCAGCCCACCTTGGCTACCGAAATGGGCAACCTGCAAGAGCGCATCACCTCTACCAAGCAGGGATCCATCACCTCGGTGCAGGCGGTGTATGTGCCTGCTGACGACTTGACGGATCCGGCCCCAGCAACCACCTTTGCCCACCTTGACTCGACGGTGGTATTGTCCCGCAGCTTGGCAGCCAAGGGTATCTATCCGGCGGTGGATCCCCTGGATTCCTCTTCCACCATCCTGCAGGCGGACATTGTGGGCGAAGAGCACTACAACACCGCCCGGGCAGTGAAGCAAACGCTGCAGCGCTACAAAGAGCTGCAAGATATCATCGCCATCCTGGGGCTGGACGAGCTGTCGGAAGAGGACAAGCTGGTGGTGGCCCGCGCCCGCCGCATCGAGCGTTTCCTGTCCCAGCCGTTCTTCGTGGCGGAGGTATTCACTGGCTCCCCCGGCAAGTATGTGAAATTGGCAGACACCATCAAGGGCTTCCAGCGCATTTTGTCGGGGGAATTGGACAATCTGCCGGAGCAAGCCTTCTACTTGGTGGGCACCATCGAAGAGGCCATCGAGAAAGCCGAGAAGCTCAAGTCCAAGTGATCCCTCACCCCCAGCCCCTTTCCCACAGGAGGAGAGGGGAGTTGCCGATAGCGCGGCGACTGGGCTCCCCAGGGTTGAAGGGGGGAACGCCCTGGTGGCATTGCTGACTGAAAGCGCTCCCCAGACCCGGCAGGGCTCCTTCTTTTCGGGGGAGCCTTGGTTTTATCTACAGGTGGGACGGCTGCTAGGGATCCCCGGCGACAGGCCCGAAGCGATAGCCCTTGCCGTAGACGGCGTGGATCAATTCTGCTGCCCCGGGCAACC
>NZ_JANSIB010000026.1:23458-27025 GCF_047461895.1 Synechococcus sp. R55.8
AAGCGATAGCCCTTGCCGTAGACGGCGTGGATCAATTCTGCTGCCCCGGGCAACCTGAGGCGTCGCCGCAGCAGGCGCACCTGGGCTGCTAAGACGTTGCTGCTGGGGGGATCCTCTCCGGCCCACACCTGCTCGTAGATCTGGTCGTGGGTGAGCAACTGGCCGGGGTGGGTCATGAAGTACTCCAGCAGGCGAAACTCTTTTTGGGAGAGGTGGATCATCCGCCCCTGCCGGTAGGCCACCTGGTTCTCCCGATCCAGCTCCAAATCCCCTATCTGTAGGCGAGGGATCCCTTCTCCAGTACCTGTGGTTCGCCGCAAGAGGGCCCGCACCCGCGCCAGCAGTTCCCGCAGCTCGAACGGCTTCACCAAGTAATCATCTGCCCCGGCATCCAGCCCTTCCACCCGGTCGTCTAGGGTATCTTTGGCGGTCAAAAACAGGATGGGAGTGGTGCCATCCACCTGCCGCACCCGCTGACAGAGGGAAAGCCCAGAGAGCTCCGGCAGCATCCAATCCAAGACCAGCAGATCGTAGGGCAGAGCGGGGGACTTTTGCAGCAGCTCCCAGGCCCGCCCTCCTGTGTAGGCGACGTCCACCGTGTAGCCCTCTCGCCTCAATTGCTGGGCCAGAGAATCGGCCAACTCCACTTCATCGTCCACCAACAAAATCCGTGCCATAGGACTCCGTCCCGCTAACGCGAACGCCTCAGGACTCAGTCTCGCCGTCGTCTTGGAAACTGACGCACGCAGGAAAGGACTCCTTTCCGCCAGAGCGTTGCGCAGCAATCACAGAACTGGGGAGCGGCTCAAGCTGCAAGGATAGATCGTAAAGGCGGCGCCGCGTCCAGATGGGGGATCCCTGCAGACGCTGGGCCAACCGGCGGCTGGCTGCAGACCGGGACAGGCCCTCGGCCAGCAATCGGGCCATTTCTTGACGAATTTCCGCTTCCGATTCACTGTCTCCCCGCCCATCCAAGGACTCCGTCCCGCCTCTGGCAGGGTTAGGGCTGGGAACGGCACCCACATATCCCTCAAGCAAGAGGGTGAACTCCCCCCGCGGCGGCTGGGCGGCGCAGTGCTCCAGAGCTGCTGCCAGGGATCCCCGCCAGAAGGACTCATACAGCTTGGTCAGCTCCCGCGCCAGCACGATCTGCCGCTCTGGGCCGCAGTGATCCAGCAGATCCTGCAGAGTTTGGCGCAGGCGATGGGGGGCTTCATAGAGAACGACGGTGCGCTCTTCTTGGGCCAACTGTTGCAGGCGGGCCTGTCGCTGACTGGGTTTAAGCGGCAAAAATCCCTCGAACACGAATCGTCCTGTAGGCAGGCCCGAAGCGGTCAAGGCGGCAACAGCAGCTACCGGCCCCGGCACAGGGATCACCGGGATCCCGGCCTGAATGCAGGCACGCACCAGCTCTTCTCCCGGATCGGAAATGGCGGGGGTGCCGGCATCGCTGATCAGGGCCACCGACTGGCCCGCCGACAGATACTTCAGGAGTTGCGGGATCCGTTGGGCAGCGTTGTGCTCGTGATAGCTGATGAGGCGGGCGGAGATTTGAAAATGTTTAAGAAGCTGGCCGGAGTGGCGAGTATCTTCTGCCGCCACCCAGTCCACTTCCCGCAAAACCCGCAGCGCCCGCAGGGTGATGTCTTCGCGGTTGCCGATGGGGGTAGCCACCAAATAAAGGCTGGCGGTGGGGTGTTCCATCCCGAGCTCCAAGGCTGAGCTGCCGATAACCAGACAATAGCCAATTAGAGCAATTAGAGATCGCCTCGGATCCCCAGATTAACCTCTCTTGGCCGGTGCCCCGATACCCAAGCATCTGCCTTTCGCGGTAGCGGGACGGAGTCCTTTCGCGGTAGCGGGACGGAGTCCTTTCGCGGTAGCGGGACGGAGTCCTTTCGCGGTAGCGGGACGGAGTCCTATGGCAGGATCGAGAAGTGCTGCGGAGAGGGATCCCGGTGCGCTTGACAACGCGGGCCACCTATAGCATCAAAGCTTTGTTGGATCTGGCGATGCTCGGCTCCGGGCAAATGGCTTCGGTGCGGGCCATTGCTCAGCGACAGGGGATCCCAGCTCCCTACCTGGAAAAGTTGCTGATTGAGTTGCGGCAGGCCGGCTTGGTTTGTTCCCAACGGGGGGCCCAGGGAGGCTACCGGTTGGCACGGGCGCCGCGGCGGATCCCGATCAGCGCCATTTTGGCGGCGGTGGGAGAATCCCTGCATCCTCTTGTGGAGAGTTCTGACGCCACAGCCGTGTATTCGGCGGAGCGGCTGGACTGGGTGACGGAAGCCCTGTGGAAGCGGATCGCTCGGCAAGTGCAGCAGGTGCTGGAGGAAACCACCTTGGAAGATCTGTATTTTGATGTTCGGAGCTGGCAGGCGGCTCAGGATCAGGAGAGTGGATTTGTGGTTTGAGCCTGCTGGCGGGATGGAGTCATCGCTGTTTTTCCCGGCCCAACCAACTGCCGGGGTGGTGCTGGCGGCAGCTTTGGCTTTGGATTATCTGCTGGCGGATCCCTGGGGTTGGCCTCATCCGGTGCGGGTGATGGGGGCTGTAATTGCCTGGGGACAAGGCTATATCCTCAAGCACTGTTCGACTCCGCAAGCACAACAGTGGGGCGGGGCAGTTCTCACCCTAACTTTGGTGGGGGGATCCTACGGCGTGGGCTGGGGACTGGTCGCCATCGGCAATACCATCCACCCCTGGGCAGGGATCCTCGTGCAGGTGATCCTGATGGCCAGCTGTCTGGGAGGGCGCAGCCTGCGCTTTGCCGCCTTGGAGGTGTTGGATCCCTTGGAAAAAGAGGATCTGCCGGAGGCCCGTCAACGTCTCAGCCGCTACGTGGGGCGGGATACAGAGCACCTGACGGCATCGGAGATTTTGCGGGCGCTGATTGAGACGGTGGCCGAAAATACTCCCGACGGAGCAACTGCCCCTCTGTTCTACGCCTTCTTGGGAGGGGCGCCCTTGGCCCTAGCCTACAAGGCCAGCAGCACGCTGGATTCGATGGTGGGCTACCGCCATCCCCCCTTCACCCATTTGGGCACGGTGCCGGCCCGCTGTGAGGATGGGCTGACTTGGCTGCCCTGCCGCCTGACAGTGCTCACCCTGGCCCTGCTCAGCCGGGATCCTTGGGGGTTCTGGCAGCGGTGTCGTCAGGACGCGCAAGCGGATCCCAGCCCCAATTCGGGGTGGAGCGAAGCGGCTTTTGCCTGGCGGCTGCAGATCCAATTGGGGGGAACCAATTTCTATCAGGGGATCCCGAAGGTGAAACCCAAATTGGGGATCCCAGCTCGCCCCTTGACCCCGCAAGTGGTGCGGGAAAGCTTGGGACTGCTGCGACAGGTTGTATGGATTTGGGGGAGTTTGATGGTGGGAGCAACTCTCCTGTTGACCGTTCTGCAACTCATGGTCGTTTATTTCACCCCCTAGGATGAACTAAACAACCGGTTGCTTCCTGCTTCTACGACCCTTACCTAGCTGAGCTTTTGACTCAACCCCGGCAGAGGAATCTCCACAGGCGCAACTTCCCCCAGAACTTGAGGTAGAGTTAGCAAAGCTAACTAG